>JAIBAP010000030.1 GCA_019695115.1 Caldilineales bacterium
CACGCCGACGCCGACGCCCACCCCCACCCCCACCCCCACCCCCACCCCCACCCCCACCCGCACGCCCACCCCGACCCCCACCACCACCCCCACGCCGACCCCAACCCCCACCAACACCCCCACGCCAACACCGACAAACACCCCGACCCCTACCCCCACCACCACGCCCACGCCAACACCAACCCGCACCCCCACCCCCACCCCCACCAACACGCCCACCCCCACCCCCACGCCAACCCCCATCCATGACACCTGGACGGTGCTGGATCCGGGCCGCAGCGGCCAACTGACCGGCGTCGATGGCGATGTGCACTTGGCCTTCCCGCCCGGCTCGGTCAGCAGCCTGACGACGATCACCTACACCAAACGCTTCGATGCGCCGCCGCACGACCTGGGCGACCTGGCCTACGTGCGCCCCGGCTTTCTACTCCATGCCACCGACGCCGCCGGCGCCCCGGTCGAGCAGATGCTGATGCCCTTCAGCCTCACCATCGACTACGATGACGACCGCTGGCAGCAGGCCGGGGTGTTCGACGAACGCAGCCTCAACCTGGTTGCCTGGGACGGCAGCCAATGGCTGGGCCTGCTGCCCTGCGTGGGCTGCGTGCGCGATGTCATCGGCAACCAGATCACGCTCGTCCTCAATCGGCTCTATGAATTCGCCCTGGCCGGGTCGCGGGCCTTGACGCTGCAACCAGGGCCGGTCTTTACCGTCAACACGACTGACGACGAGGACGACGACCGCTGCACCACCTTGCACTGTTCCTTGCGCGAGGCCATCGTCGCTGCCAACGGCCATGCCAACACCTCCGAGGCCGACGCCATCCACTTCTTCATCCCCGGCGACGGACTGCACACCATCCGCCTGACCTCGCCCCTGCCTGCCCTCACCGCGGCGGTCGTCATCGACGGCAGCACCGAGCCGGATGGACAGATCGAGTTGGACGGTTCGCTGGCGGGCGCTGCCTCGGGTCTGACGATCACAGGCGGGGGCAGCACCGTGCGCGGGCTGGTGATCGGCGGCTTTGCAGAGTCGGCCATCGTCCTGCAGGGCGCCGGCGGGAACCGGGTCGAGGGCAATGTCCTGGGGGCTGCGCCCGACGGCCTCAGCGCCCACCCGAACGGGCAGGCAGGCGTGCTGATCCAGGACTCGCCCGCCAACGTCATCGGCGGCGGCGCCGCCGGCACCAGCAACCTCATCGCCGGCAACGCCGCCGGGGTTCGGATCGTCGGTTCGGCTGCGGTCGGGAACAGGATCGTGGGCAATTTCATCGGCGTCGATGCTTTCGGCCAGCATGCTCTGCCCAACGGCGCCGGCGTCGTCATCGTTGCTGCCCCCGACACCGTCATCGGCAGCCCCACCAGCGGCGAACGCAACCTCATCTCTGGCAACACCGGCCCCGGCATCGAGATCCGCGGCCCGGAGGCCGCCGGCACGACCGTACAAAGCAATTTCATCGGCGTCGATGCCAGCACGATTCAGCCGCTGGGCAACGGCGTCGGCCTTCTCGTCGATGGCGGCCGTGGGTCGCTGATCGGCGGCGACACGCTGGCCGAGGCGAATCTGATTGCGGCCAACGGGCAGACGGGTGTGCACGTCACCGGCCAGGCGACCGGCAATCGTCTCCTCGGCAATTTCATCGGCGCCAACCTCTATGGCCTGGCGCTCGGCCACCCCCAGGACGGGGTGCTGGTCGATGGCGGGGCGAACGACAACATCATCGGCGGGTTGGCGTCGGGGCAGGGCAACGTCATCGCCCACAACGGGCGCGACGGGGTGCGCGTGGCCGGGGCCACCGGCGTGCTGGTGGCGGGCAACGCCATCTACAAAAACGCCGGCCTGGCCATCGCCAACCTCGACGGCGGCAACCTCAACCTGACGCCGCCCGAACTGGCCGGGGCCAGCGGCCACGAGGTCTCGGGCAAGGCCGCGCCCGGCGCCACCATCCAGCTCTTCGGCGATGACGACGGCCAGGCGCGCTTCTTCCTGGGCAGCGCCACAGCCGACGCCGCCGGCCATTTCGTCTTTTTTGGCTCGCTCTTGGGGCGCAATGTCACCGCCGCCACGGTCGATGCCGCCGGCAATACTTCCGTCCTCAGCCCGCCCACCGTGCGCGATGTGCAGTTCACCGACACCTTCGAGACCAATGACACCTGGACCGAGGCGCAGCTGGTGGGCGAAGGTCAGGTGCAATCCTATATCAGCAGCCCCGACGACATCGATTTCTTCAAACTCCCCGTCCCTACGCAGCGCGGCTCGACCGTCGTCTTCCGGCTGACCGGCCTGCCCGCCGACTACGATATCCTCCTCTTCCGCCCCACCGACGCGCCCAACGACACGCCGCCCAACGACCTGCCGCTGCAAAACGTCCCCATCCAGGACCTGCCGTTGCAGAACGTGCCCCTGCAAAACGTGCCGCTGCAAAACGTGCCGTTGCAAAACGTCCCCCTGCAAAACGTCCCCCTCCAGAATGTGCCGCTGCAAAACGTGCCGCTGCAAAACGTGCCCCTACAAAATGTGGGCTTGCAGAACATCTTGCTGAACAGCGTCCCGCTGCAAAACGTGCCCATCGTCTCGCACTCGTTCCACCTCGGCCTGGAAGACGAACAGGTGTCGGACACGGCCCTCTATGCCGCCGACCACTACTATCTGCTGGTGGTGGGCAACAACGGCGCCTACAGCGCCGACCCCTACACCCTAGAGATCGAGATCAGGCCGCCCGCCCCCATCCCCGGCTGCGTCCGCCCCCTGCCGTTCGCCGGGCTGCCGGGCATCGTCCGCCAGCCCTGGCCCGACGCCGCCGTGGAGACGCTGATCCTGGTCAACAAACAGCGTTTCGAGCAGCTTTACGGCCCCGCCCCCACCGCCCGCCTGATCGACGGCCTGTGGGATCTGGCCGGGCAGGAGACGGTGCACGGCAAAGTGCTGCCGGTCGAGCTGGACGAGGCCGTGGCCGCGGCCTACA
Organism: Caldilineales bacterium; assembly: GCA_019695115.1. Classification (GTDB taxonomy): domain Bacteria; phylum Chloroflexota; class Anaerolineae; order J102; family J102; genus SSF26. The sequence goes on from JAIBAP010000030.1 coordinate 2,967, forward strand.
CCGCCTGGGATGTCGATGTCTGCAACCCCGAAGCCGCCAATGTCGTCTCGGGCGCGATCAAAGACCTGCTGGCGCGCCAGGCCGCCGGCCTGCCGGGGTTGAAGTATCTCGTCCTGGTCGGTAACGACGAGACGCTGCCCTTCCGCCGCGTCCAGGACATCGTCCAAACGGCCAACGAGTTCGACTACGCTGCTCAATCACTGTTGCGGGATGACGCCGCCGTGGCCGCCAGCCTGCGCCTGGGCTACCTCTTGACCGATGATTTCTACAGCGACCTTCAGCCGTCGCAGTTCATCGGCCGGCCGCTCTACATCCCCGCCTTTGCCGTCGGCCGTCTGGTCGAGACGCCGGACGAGATCGCCGGGCAGATAGAGACCTTTCGGCAACGCCACGGGCGCTTGAACGCTCAGAGCGGCGTGGTCTTTGGCTACGATTTCCTGCAAGACAGCTCGCAGGCCATCGCCGACGAGATGGCGGCGGCCGGCCTCGGCGTCACCAGCGTCATCGACGACCAGTGGACCGCCGATGACCTCCGCCAGACTTGGCTGAACCCGGCTTCTCGCTTCGACCTGATCTCGCTCAACGCCCATTTCTCGCACTTCCAGTTGCAGCCGGCCCGCGTCGGCCCCCTCGATGCCAGCGGCCTCTTTAGCGCCACCGAACTCGTGCAGTCAGCCGCCGACCTTGCCGGCAGCCTCAATTTCTCGGTGGGCTGCCATTCGGGTCTGAACCAATGCGATGTCTGCTCGCTGCAGCCCTTCGCCGGGCTGGACTGGGCGCAGGCCTTTGCCCAGAAGCGGGCGCTGTGGATCGGCAACACCGGCTTCGGCTATGGCGATGACGCCGCCATCGCCCTCAACGAGGAGATCATGCTGTCCTTCACGCGGCTTCTGCGCTCGGGTGCGACCTCAGCCGTGGGCGAGGCGCTGCGCCAGGCCAAGCAGGACTACGCCCTCACCAGCATCGGCACCTATGGCCCCTACAACGAGAAGGCGCTGTATGTGACGACGTTGTATGGGCTGCCGATGTACCGCCTCGATGTCCCCAACCCGGCCTCTGCCCAACAAAGCGATCCGGCGCCGGGCGTCGTGCCTGGCCCCCTGGCCGCTCTTTCGCCTGGCTTGTTCGGGCAAACGTTCACCGTCGCCCCCACCCTGCGCGAGGTGACCACCGCCAACGGCCGCTTCTTCACCGCCAACGGCGCCGCCCAGACGCTGCTCTACAACCCCATCCAGCCGCGCGTCGATCTCGATGTGACCTCGCCCGCGGCCCTCCCCACCCCGCTCGTCGCCCACGGCGCCCTCTTCCTCGAAGGCAGCTACCACACCCTGACCGGCTTCGACCCTGTGATCACCATGCCGGTGACCGACACCGAACGCTACGAGCCGCAATTCATCTACGAAGGCTGGCAGCCGGCCACCCTCTCGCTGCTCAACCGCTTCCAGACGGCCTCCGGCGCCCGCGAACGGCTGGTGCTCACCCTCGGCCAGTTCCAACACACCGATGTCATGACCGATACAACGACCGGCAAGGTCTGGGTGGTGGGCAACGAGCGCCTCTACGATCGGGTCGTCTATCAAGTCTTCTACTCGGACGACGCCGACTACATCCCGCCCACCATCGCCTATGTCAGCGCCATCCCCGGCCAGGCGGCCGGCGTCGTCCATGTGGAGGCCAGGGTCTTCGACGCCGATGCCACCGGGGCCGGGGTCGAGCGAGTCGTGGTCAGTTTCACCGCCGGCCAGGGGGAGTGGCGCTCGGTCGAGTTGGAACGGACGCCCGGATCGGCTTTCTGGAGCGGGGAGGTGGCCGGCATCGGCGACCGGGCCTTGTTCATGGTGCAGGCGGTGGATGCGGCCGGCAATGTCAGCCAGACGCGGGCCAAAGGTCTGTTCTTCGCGGTCATCCCCGTGCAGTTGGCGGCCAGCCCGATGGTGGTGAACGAAGGCGATGAGGTCGTTTTCGCGGGCAACGCGGCCGGGTCGGGCCTGGGGCCGGTGGCCGTCACCCGCTGGAATTTCGGCGATGGCCTCAACGCCATCGGTGAGATGACGACCGGGCATCGCTACCGCGACAGCGGCGCTTTCGCTGCCAGCCTGAGTGTGATCGATATCGAGGGTCGCATCGGCGCCGGCGGTGTGGAGATCACCGTGAAAAACGTCGCTCCGGCCGTCGAAGCCGGCGTCGGCTTCTCGATCCGCCCCGGCGACACCGTGACGCTTCCCCCCGGCCACTTCCACGACCCCGGCACCCTCGATACGCACACCGCCTTCATCGATTGGGGCGACGGTTCGCCACCCGCGCCGGCGCCGCTGACGGAGGGCGTCGTAGGTGGCGACCCTGGGCTGGCGGCCGGGTCAGAAGGCGCCGTCCAGTTCGGCAGCCACACCTATGCCGGGCGCGGCAACTACATCATCCGCGCCTGTGTGCGCGACGACGAAGGCGCGGTCGGCTGCGACCAGATCCCTGTGATCATGCCCGCGGCCGATAGCACCACCGAGGGCGAGCTTTACCAACTCAGTGTCCCGTTCACCGACCCGAACGACTCGCGTCGCTATCAGGCCCAGGTCGATTGGGGCGATGGGCTGTCGCCTGAGCCGGTCGGCATTCGCGATGGCTCGGTCATTGCCGACCATGTCTACGCCCTGCGCGGCGTCTACCGCATCAGCCTGCAGGTGTCCGACAGCAATGGCATCCTGGCCTATAGCAGCGTCTACATCGTCACGGCCCACAACGCCCCGCCCACCCTCGATCTGCGCCCGCAGGACACCTTGCAGGGCAATGGCTATGTGCAATTGGGGCCGGCCCGTTTCAATGACAAAGGCACGCTGGATACACACACCGCCGTCATCGACTGGGGCGATGGCGTGGTCGAGGCCGGGCTGATCGAAGAATCACCCTTCGGGCCGCCGGGCAGCACGGCCGGGGCCGATGGCAAGATCCACGGCAGCCACTTCTACACCAGGCTAGGGGCCTACACGCTCACGGTCTGCGTGCGCGACAGCGCCCAGGCCGAAGATTGCGAGTCGCAGACCGTCTACGCCCAAGAAATCTGGCGCTTCCGCGGCTATGTCTACCAGGGCGCCTTTGGCGAGAAAACGAAGGGACTGGGCGGCGTCAGGCTGCGGCTGTATGGGCGCAACAGCGGCCAGACGGCGCCGGGGGCCGTGATCTCGCAGCTGACCAGCGACGCCGGCGGCTTCTTCAACTTCTTCATCATCGAGCCGCAGATCTACGATTACTACCGCCTGGTGGTGGAGACGCCGCCCGGGCTGACTCCGGCCGGCATCCTCAGCCAGACCGGCGTCGTCCTCGACCCGAACACGGTGGAGTGGTTCGAGCCGGCCCCGCAGGTGCACTTCAACGAGATCTTCTTCCAACCGCCGCCCGCAGCCGCCGGCAGCGGGGGCCAGGGCAAGGTGTGGCTGCCGCTGCTGCGGTAGCCACACCCTGCGCCGGTCGCCAAGACCGTGAACATCGCCCTGTCGTAACTTCTTGGCCGCCGTGCCGTCTCTCCTTTCAGGAAGTTCTTGCTCCCGAAGGAGAGACGCAACATGCACGTGTTACAACCGGCCCGCCGACGCGGGCCAGCACTTCGCTTCACCCTGGCAGCCGTGGTTGCTCTGATGCTGGTGGGGGTGTTTGCCTGGGTGGTCGGCGCTGATACGCGCGCCAGCATCACCCTCGAGCTGAACCCCGGCGCGGCCACGGCCATCCGCCCGACCGAGGTCGAAACGATCGACTGGCTGATCGCGCCCAGCGCCGGCAAGCCGCCGATCAACGTCGTTTTCTCGATCCGCGACCAGGACGGCGACCTCATTGCCACGCAGAGCTATGCCGGCGCGACTGGGCTGAACATCACCTATCTCTACACCCTGCCCGCCACCTACACCGTGCCCATCGGCATGCCCTTCGAGCGCTACAAGGCCGAGGTCATCTACTATTCCTCGGTGGGCGAAGAAGCCAGGGCCTCGGCCGTCTTCTTCGTCTCGCAGGATACCGGCGGGCTGCGCATCTTCAAATTCAACGACAAGAATCTCGATGGCGTCTACAACGGCGTCGATACGCCGGTGGAAAACGTCCTCTTCCAGACGCAGTTCCCGGTCCCGTTCCAGGATACGGTCTTCTTCGGTCTCACCGACGCCAGCGGGGTCATCGCCTATGCGCAGTTGGGCACAGGCGTCTTTACCGTCACCGAGACGACGCCCGCCGGGACAGTCCCCACCACTCCGGCGCAGCGGGTCGCCGTCGTCAGTAAGGATGCGGTCACCACCGTCTCATTCGGCAACGCCACCCCGCCCGGCGGGCTGGAAGTGTTCAAGTTCGAGGATCGCGACGGCGATGGCGTGCGGGATGCCGGCGAACCGCCGCTGGCCGGGGTCAGTATCCATGCCGAATCGGCCGGCTGCGGCCAGGCGGCGGATGGCGTCACCGGCGGCGATGGCTACCTGCGCTGGCCGGGCCGCTGTGCCGGCAGTTGGGTCGTCGCCGAGACCCCGCCGCCCGGTCTGACCCCCACCACCCCCATCTCGCAGACCGTTTCCGTCAGCACCGGGATGACCACCACCGTGCGCTTCGGCAATCGTGGCCTGGGCGGGCTTGTGCTGCGCAAATACGAAGACCGCGATGGCGACGGCGTCCGCGATGCCTCCGACCCGGCCTGGGCCGGCATCCCCATGACCTGGAGCAATCAGTTCGGCGATGCCGACGCCTGCGCCACCTCGGCCCTCGGCGAATGCATCATTCCCAACCTGCCTGCTGGCGCCTACACCGTCACCGAGACGCTGCCGCCCTTCAGCCAGGCAATTGGCGGCATCCAGCGCTTCCCCACCGTCAGCGCCGGGATGACGACCACGGTCGAATTTGGCAACCGGCGTCTGGGCAACTTGCGCGTGCACATTTTCTACGATATCGATGGCGACGGCCTCCAGGATGTTGGTGAGCCAAACGAGCCGGGCCGGGGGGCGGGCTTCTCCAATCAGTACGGCGAGAGTGGGCTGGGATTGACCGGCGGGGATGGCAACGTGGTCTGGGCCAACCGCGGCGTGGGCAGCTACACGGTGTGGATGTCGTCGCTGCCGAACGGATGTTGGGCGACGCTGCCGGCCTTCGAGATCACGAACGTCAGCCAGGGCGCGACGACGACCGTCCTCTTTGGCCTGCGTTGTTTGTTCTACATGCCGCTCACGCTGCGCACCTACCCACCTCCCACCCCCACCCCTACCTCAACCCCCACGCCGACGCGCACCCCAACCCCCACGCCGACGCGCACTCCGACCCCTACCCCTACCGTCACCCTCACCCCCACCCCCACTCCCACGGCGACGGCGACGCCCGTCCCACCCCCGACCACGATCCCGATCCCGCATCCCAAGGGCATCGTCGTCGATGAGCTGGCCAACCGCGTCTTCGTCAGCAGCCGCACGGCCAACGCTGTCTATGTCATCAACGGCGTCACCAATGCCATCATGGGCAAGATCAGCGTCGGCGCCCAGCCGTGGGGCATCGACTTGAACCCCCTGACGCGCAAAGCCTATGTCGCCAACTTCGCCAGCGGCACGGTCTCGGTCATCAACATCGACACCTTTCTGGTGAGTAGCACCATCAACCTGGGCGCCGGCAGCGAGCCGGCGCAGGTGGCGGTCAACCGCGCCACCAATCGCATCTATGTCACTCTGCACGGGCGCGGGCAGATGGCCGTGATCGATGGCGCCACCGATGGCGCGCCGGCGATGGTGGATGTGGGCGCGGGGGCCTTCGATGTCGTGGTCGAGCCGGTCTTCAACCAGATTTTCGTCAGCGCCCGCGACGCCGGCTACATTGCCGTGCTCGATGGCGCCACCAACACCGAGTTGCCGGGACGGCGCGTCTTCGTGGGCGGGCAGCCGTTCATGCTGGCAATCGACCCCACCCTCAGCCGCTTCTACGCCGCCTACGCTGCTAATACCGCCGCCCTTCCCCAACGCCGGCCCAGCTATCTCCCGCCCACGGCCCGGCCCGCCAGCAATGATCCCAACCTGGTGGCCGTCTTCGAACTCAAGCCTGGCGACCTGGGCCGCATCAACACCCTGACCATGCCCACGGCAGGGGCGGATGGAGGCATTGGCCTGGCCGTTAATCCGACCACCACCCACCTCTTCGTCAGCAACAGCGCCGCCAACTCATTCAGCGTCGTGGCCGGTCTGACACAGCTGACCCTGGCCACCCTGCCCATGCCCGGCAACCCCGGCGATATTGGCGTCAACGCCGTCCTCAACCGTGTCTACATCAGCAACCGCAGCGCCAATGTCGTCTACATGATCAACGATTGGTATTGATTCTCCACCCATCGTCGCCGTCGTCGTCGCCGTCGTCGTAGGGGCGAGGTCACCTCGCCCCTACCCGCCCCTACCCGCCCCTACCCGCCCCTACCCGCCTCTACCTCAGAACCCGCAGGCTATCGGGCGTGGCGATGGGCGACTTGTGGCAATGCACCAGCTTCCAGTCAGGCGCCTGCTCATTGCCGAAATTGTGAAAAACGCGCGTCTCGTGGTGTGATTTGTGGCTCAGCCCGTCCGGGCCGAGGGCGCGAATGAACAGGGTGTAGGTGAGGATGGCCGTATCGCCGTAAATTTGCACGCGCGGCTGCAGCACCTCGTGCTGGATGCGCCGCTCGCCCGGCCTTTCGCCCGGCCTCCCGCTGCTTCCGATCACGGCGCTGTGGACGGCGATCTCGCGCCGATGGAAATCGAGACCGTCGATCCGCTGCGGCGAGATGTACCATTCGTAGAACGACACATCTTCGGCGGTGGTGGCGCGATAAGTCTCCACATCCCCATCCCAAATGCTCTGGAGATGGCGGTCAAGCAGGGCGAGGAGGGCGTCGGGGGACATCAGCCGTTCGTCCGGGTCTGGCCGTTGGGCGGGCCAAAGAGGGCTGCCAGTTGGACGGCGCCGCTCTGGTCGGTCACGGCCAGCATCTCGTCTCCGGCCTCCAGGGTCGTGACGCCACGGGGGACGATCACCTCGTCGTGGCGGATGATGGCGGCGATGACGCAGTGTTCGGGCAGGGCCAGGTCTTTGATGGCGACGCCGATGCCTTTGGCGTCGGGGGCGATCTTCTCCTCCACCAACACATATTGGCCGCGGCGCAGTTTGAGCAGTGTCACCATATCGCCCAGCGAAATTTCTTCCATGATCATGCCGCCGATCATCTCGGCCGCATTGAGTGCGACATCGACATGGAACGTGCGGTTGAAGATCCAGCCGTTACGCGGGTCGTTGATGCGCGCCACCGTGCGCGGGGTGCTGTATTTGCTGCGGGCCAGATAGCAGAGGGCGAGGTTGTCGGCGTCGTTCGAGGTTACGGCCGCCACTACATCCGCCTCGCCAATGCCGGCCTGTGCCAGCACACTCACCTCCGTGGCGTGGCCCTCATAGATGATTTCGCTGGGCAGATCGCGATGGAGCCGATGCAATACATCGCGACGATGCTCGATGACATGGACATGGTGGTCCTGCGCCATCAGAAGCAGGGCCAATTGCGTGCCGGTGCGGCCGCCGCCGCCAATCAAGACGAACATCGTCGCTTATTCCTCCTGACCTGGCATCAGGCGCGACCGCAAGGCTGTGATTCCTTCGAGGGTGGCGCTGACGTGGATGACGTCGTGTTCTTCGAGCAGTGTGCCGTCGGTGGGCAGGGCGGCCTTGCCGGCGCGGGTGAGCGCCACTGGCGTCGAACCTGCCGGCAGCACTTGCCCGACCGTCTTCCCGGCCCAGGCGTCGGGGATGGTGACTTCGTAGACCTCCACCTCACCGTGTCCGGCCGAGAGCACCGGCGTGAGCGTGGATTCCATCATCTCTTCGATGTGTTGTGTCGCCCACAGCGCCGAACTGACGCTCTGAAGGTTGAATGCCTCCAACAGCGGCAGCCAGCGCGGGTCATAGTTGCGGGCAATGACGGTCGGCACGTTGTAGATCGAGCGTGCGACATGGCAGGCGACGGCGTTGAGCGAGTCGGAACTGGTGACGGCCACAAAGGCGTCGGCCTGTTCGATGCCGGCCCGGTGCAACATGTCCTGGTTCAGCACCTCGCCTTCCATCGTGCGTCCGTGGAAATCGGGCGGCAGGTTGCCAAAGGCGCTGGCGGCCAGGTCGATGACCGTCACGCGGTGTTTCTTGCGATAGAGTTGATAGGCGAGGGTGGCGCCCAGCCGGCCGCAGCCGACAACGATGACATTCATGCTGACTTCAAGGATTTGTGGTTGCCGTTGCCGTTGGCCCCGTTGCCCGGTTCGTCCACCAGGTAGGGAACTTCGGTCACAACGATGTTGGGTTCGCGGATCAATGCCTCGCGCAGGGCCGTGGCGGCTTGCGTGTGCAACAGGTTGTGCCAGCGCTTGCCCGGTACGAAGCGAGGGACGACGATGGTTACGGTCTCGTTGGGCTGCAGGCGCGCTGTCATCTCCTGGATGTAGTCGAGCAGCGGTTCCAGCAGGGTGCGATAGGGAGAATCGAGGATGACCAGGCGCACGCCATCGCCCCAGAGCTCCCACTTCGCCCGCACTTTGGCGGTGGCGTCGGGATCGACCGAGATGTGTACGGCCGTGATGTCATCCGAGAGGGTGTGGGCATAGCGCAGGGCGGCCAGCGTGCCGCGATGGACGCCGCTGATCGGCAAGACCACCCGATGACGGCGCGTGGGCGGGGGTTCGCCAAAGCGATCGAGCGAGAGCCTGTCGGCCAGACTCGTATAGTGCCGTCGGATTTGGATCAGAACCAGCACCAGGGTGGGGATGAGAATGAGGACGAACCACGCCCCGTCGCGGAACTTGGTCGCGGCAAAGACCACCATCACCACCGCCGTGCAGACGGCGCCGAAGGCATTGATGACCATTTTCAGCCGCCAGCGGGGGTCGAAGCGCACCACCGACCCGCGCTCCTGCCGCATTTCGTCCGGCCCTAGGCGCCCGCTCTTCAGCCACCGCCGCGCCATGCCGCTCTGCGACAGCGTGAAGGAGAGGAATACGCCGATAGCATAGAGGGGGATCAAGCCGGTCACGCTGGCCCGAAAGACGATGATCAACAGCGAAGCAAAGACGGCCAGGGCGACGATGCCCGACGAGAACACCAGGCGGCTGCCTCGGAACGCCATCTGTCGGGGAAGGAAGCTATCACCGGCGAGGATGGCGCTGAGGCGGGGGAAGTCGGCAAACGAGGTGTTGGCCGCCATGACCAGGATGACGCTGGTGGCCGCCATCGTCAGCAGATACAGCAGGTTGCGGCCGTTGTAGATCGTGCGGGTGATCTGCGAGACCACGGTTTCGGCTTCAGAGGGAACGGCGCCAATGGGGTTGACCAGGAAGCTGATGCCCAGGAACAGGGTGCTGAGGATCAGCGCCATCACGATCAGGGTGATGCCGGCATTGCGACTGCGCGGCTGGCGGAAGGCTGTGATGCCATCGGAAATGGCCTCGATGCCGGTCAGGGCGGCCGTGCCGCTGGAAAAAGCATGGAGAATGAGAAACGGTGCGATCGTGGTCGCAAGACCGTGGAATTCCATCTCGGGCGGTCCCACCACCCTGCCCAGGGAACCGAGAAAGTACTGGATCAATCCCCAGCCCACGGTGATGTACATCATCAGGACAAAGAAATAGGTGGGGATGGCGAAGATCGTTCCCGATTCCTTGACCCCGCGCAGATTGATCAGCATGATCAGCGCCACCAGACCGACGGCAAGAACGACGCGATACGATTCGAGGAATGGCGCCGCCGAAACGATCTGGGCCACACCGGAGGAAATCGACACCGCCACCGTCAGGATGTAATCGGTCAGCAGCGCCGCCCCCGCCACCAACGCCGGCATCTGTCCCAGGTTGTCGCGGGCCACGATGTAGGAGCCGCCGCCGTTTGGATACGATTGCACCGTCTGCAAATAGGAGACGGCGACGATGGCCAACAGAATGACGATGGCAAGGGCGATGGGGAAGACCAGGCCGAGGGCGATGGCGCCCGCCGCCGCCAGGATGGCCATGATCTCCTGGGTGGCGTAAGCGGTGGACGACAGCGCGTCCGAGGCAAACACTGCCAAACCGATGCGTTTGCCGATGGTCTGGTGCGGGGCGTCGGCGGTTGGCAAGGGCCGGCCCATGAGCAGGGTGCGCCAGGTGATCGGCGGCCCCGATTTGGCCTGGCGATGCAAAACGGTCGTGCCGTGTTGGTGCTCGTGTGATTGCGTCATGCGGGAGAGGGGTGTGGTCAGGTCTTGGCGACGCCTTTGCGCGTCGCACAAATTGAACATTGTACGCCTTTGCCCGTGGCGGTCAAAATCCACCGCCGGGTCTGAAATCAGGGCTGGCAAGATGCGAGGTTGGCGACGGATTTGGTTCGCGATGCCAGACTCCGCTAGAATGCCCCGGTTTGCGCCTCTGCCAATCGATTCGATGGTTCCCCTCCATGCCCAATTCCACCGCCGATCAGCTCACCACCTCCGAAATCCAGCCGCCGCCCCTCATGGCCGCCGAAGCCAGGCCGGTCGCGTCCCCCCAACGGGCGCACTGGGTGCAGGGCGGCAAAGTGCTGCTGTTCTTCGTCAGTCTGTTCCTGTTCATCCTCGCCATCATGCTGATGAAAGAGGGCGCCAAGAGCCTGGCCCCGTTGGTGCGGGATGTCTTCCATGTCACCAACCCACTCAACAGCCTCGGCTTTGGCTGGTTGTTCGCCTATGTGGTGATGAGCGGCTCGCCGGTGGCGGCCTCGGCCCTGACTTTCTTCGATGCCGGGGTGATCAATCAGCTCGAGGCGTTTACGATGATCACAGGCAGCCGCCTCGGCGCCAGTTTCATCGTGCTTTTTATTGGCTTCATCTATGTCCTACGGGGGCGCAACCGATCTACCAGCCTGAGCATGGGTCTCCTATCGCTTTCGGTGACAGGATCGACCTATGTGGTGGCGCTGTTTATCGGCATCTTGTTTCTTGGCACGGGCGTTTTCAACCACATTCAGTTGGAAACCGGCGCTGCCCTGGAATCGATCTTCAGCTTCGTCTTTGATCCGGTTATCCATTTCTTTCTGAGCTTTCTACCGCGTTGGGGGCTGTTTCCAATCGGTTTGATCGTCATCCTCATCAGTTTCAACTTGTTCGACCGTTGTCTGCCGCAATTGGCAATCAAAGAGAGCCAGGTGGGGCGAGTATCCCGATTGGTCTATCGCCCATCGGTCATGTTTCTCTTGGGCGCCGGCGTGACCATGATCTCGATGTCGGTCAGTGTCTCACTCAGCATCCTGGTGCCACTCAGCAATCGTGGCTTTGTACGGCGCGAGAACGTGATTCCCTACATCATGGGCGCCAATATCACGACCTTCATCGACACACTATTGGCTGCGGTGTTGCTCAACAACCCTCCGGCATTTACCATTGTCTTGACCGAAATGCTCAGTATCGCCATTGTTTCTATCATCGTACTTCTGACGATGTATAAGCCGTATGTGCGCAATATGCTGTCATTTGTGGGCTGGGTCACGGAACGTAATCGTAACCTGGCAATTTTCATGATCGCGATCTTCATCATCCCATTGATACTGCTCTTGATTTAGGATATCGAGACTATGCGATTGCTCGTTGCCACCGGCGGTTCCGCCCACTCCGACCTGGCGCTGCAGATGAGCGTCCAGCTGGCTTATCTGAGCCGAAAAACCTCCACCATCCTCACCGTGATTCGCGGCCCCGAAGACCGCCAACGGGCCGAGGAAGTGCAGCGACGGGCGCGCGCCCAGTTCGAGGCCGAAGGCATCGAGGTCAACACCCTCATCCGCGTCGGCCCGCCCGAACTCTCCATCCTCCACGAAGTCATCGATGGCGGCTATGACCTCCTGGTGCTCGGCGACCGGCAGATGCACCGGCTCTCGACCCGGCTGCGCGGATCGGTCAGCGAACGGCTGGCGCGGCAGGCGCCGTGTGCAGTGCTGATCGTCAAAGGCACGGTGCGCCCCATCCGCCGCGTCCTCCTGTGCGATAGCGGCGTGGTCGAGCCGCCCCTGCGCCAGCGATTCCTGGCCGAGGGGCTGGGCCGGCTGCTCGAACACGAGGTGGATGTGACCGTCTTGCATGTGATGTCGCAGATCAGCGCCGGGCCGGGGATCAACGGCGCCCAACTGCGGGCCGACGCCGAAGAGCTGATCCGCAGCCACTCGCCCGAAGGCGAATGGTTGAAAGAAGACGTCCGTTCGCTGGAGCACATCGCCGGCCGCACCCGCCCCAAGGTCCGTCATGGCTTCGTGGTCGATGAAATTCTGGCCGAGGCGCGCGAGGGCGACTACGATCTGGTGGTGATCGGCGCTCATCGTGAGCATGGCTGGCAGCGATTCCTGCTCGACGACATCGCCCACGAGATCATCACCCAAATCGATCGCCACCTTCTCGTCATCCCCTGACCCCATGACGACGTCCCCCGGCAGCGCCTACCACGAACTGAAGGCGATGTTGGCGTTGGGTGGCTGCCCGATGTGCCGGGCCGCCGCCCAAAGCGGCCGGCGCTACCTTGACTCGCTGTTGTTCGAGAGCGTCACCGACCCGGACATTCGCGCCAGGCTGGAAGCATCGCTCGGCTTCTGCGCCTTTCATCATCGCCTGATGCTCACTTTTCCTGGCGAGCGTTTGGGCGTCGCCATTATCGAGCAGGCATTGCTGAAAGAGGCGTTGCAACGGTTGCGCCGCGGATCGGGCGCAGCCGCTCGTTCGGGCTGGCGTCGCTGGCTGGGTTCAGGATCGCCGTCATCTCCCCCCGATCCTTGTCCGGTCTGCCGCGCCGAGGCCGAAGCCGCCGATCGCGTCCTCAGTGTACTCCTGCAACATCTTGCCGGTGATCTCGATCAGGCATTGCGCCAGGCCGGTGGCTTGTGCTGGCCCCACCTTTCTCAGGCCCTCGCCCTTGAACCCGACGCCGCCACGCAGTCTGCTCTGGTTGCCGCCCACGAAGCTGCCTGGGCCGAGATCGTGGCCGACCTGGGCGAGTTCATCCGCAAGCGCGACCACCGCTTCCGCCACGAGACCATCAGCGATGCCGAAGCCGCCGCCATCGAAAAGGCGATGGCGGCGCTGAGCGGGAACGTGAGGGGGGATGGGTGAGGGGGGTAGGTGGCAGGTCGCAAGTGGCAGGTCGCAGGTCGCAAGTGGCGGGTCGCAGGTGGCAGGTGGCGGAGTTTGTCCCTTTACTCCGTTCAGGGCAGGCTCTGAGTAAAACGAAGGATCGCAGCTGGAAAGCGGTAAATTCAGTAACCAATAACCAATTACCAATAACCAATAACCAATAACCAATTACCGACGCCAAATCCGCAATCCGAATTTCGCAATCCCCCCCATGTCCATTTCACCCTCGATCACCATCATCGGCGCCGGGCTGGCCGGTTCCGAAGCTGCCTGGCAGCTGGCGCGGCGGGGTTGTCGCGTCGATCTCTACGAGATGCGCCCCCACCGCCAGACCGAGGCCCATGCCACCGCCGACTTCGCCGAGCTGGTCTGCTCGAATTCGTTCGGCGCCCTGGCCCCCGATAAGGCCCTGGGTCTGCTCAAAGCCGAACTGCGCCGCCTCGACTCGCTCATCATCGCCTGCGCCGAGCGCAACGCCTTGCCCGCCGGCGGCGCCTTGGCCGTTGCTCGCGACCGCTTCAGCGCCGATGTCACCGCCGCCATCACTTCGCACCCGAACATCAGCGTCCATCGCCAGGAAGTGGCCGACCTCCCTTCTGGCCCTGCCATCATCGCCACCGGCCCCCTCACCTCGCCCACCCTGGCCGAGAAGATCGCCGCCCTCGCCGGCCAGCGCTATCTCTATTTCTACGACGCCCTCGCCCCCATCGTCGCCCTCGATTCCGTGCGCATGCCCCCGGCTTGGCGGCAATCGCGCTACGACAAGGACAGCGGCGAGTCGGAGGGCGACTACATCAACTGCCCGCTCGACCGAGAGCACTACGAGGGTTTCGTGGCGGCCGTGCGCGCGGCCGAGCGCATCGAACTGCGACAATTCGAGCGCGAGGACGAACGTTTCTTCGAGGGCTGTCTGCCGATCGAAGTCCTGGCCGAGCGTGACCTCGACGCCCTCGCCTTCGGCCCCATGCGCCCCGTGGGCCTGCGCGACCCGCGCACCGGCCGCCGCCCTCATGCTGTCGTCCAGTTGCGGCAGGACAACCTGGCCGGCACGCTCTACAACCTGGTCGGCTTCCAGACCAACCTGAAATGGCCGGAGCAACAGCGCATCCTGCGCCTCATCCCCGGCCTCGAAGAAGCCGAATTCGTCCGTCTGGGCCAGATGCACCGCAACACCTTCCTCAACAGCCCGGCCCTCCTGCGGTCCACCTTGCAGTGGCGGGAGCGCGACGATCTTTTCTTTGCCGGGCAGATCACCGGCTCCGAGGGCTATGTCGGCTCGACGGCCGGCGGCCTCCTGGCCGGGATCAACCTGGCCCGGCTGCTCAGCGGCCTCCCCCCCGCCATCCTGCCGCCGGAAACGATGATGGGGTCGCTCTTCCACTACATCACCCACGCCGAAACGAAGAGCTTCCAGCCGATGAAGGCCAACCTGGGCCTGCTGCCCGAACTGGACCCGCCCGTTCACAGCAAACCCGAACGCTACCGGGCCTACGCCGCCCGCGCCCTTTCGGCGCTGGACGCCTGGATCGCCGCCGGCAACGCCCTACCTGCCCTCGCATGAACGCCGCCTGGCGCGACCTCCAGCACGACATCATCGCCTGCCAGCTCTGCCCGCGGCTGCTCGCCTGGCAGCGGCAGGTCGGCGAGGAAAAGCGCCGCGCCTATCGCCACGAGGACTACTGGGCCAGACCGCTGCCCGGCTTCGGCGACCCGGCCGCCCGGCTGCTGGTGTTGGGGCTGGCGCCGGCCGCGCACGGCGGCAACCGCACCGGGCGCATGTTCACCGGCGACAGCTCGGCCGACTTCCTGATCTCGGCCTTGCACCGCGCCGGTTTCGCCAACCAGCCCACTTCCCGCCACCAGCACGACGGCCTCAGGGTAGGAATTAAGTGATCCGTCCATCCCAGTAATCCGCCCATTTCCCCCCAATCCGCCCATCCTCTTGCCTACGACCTTCCGACCTTTGAGATTCCTTACTGGCGGATCGAATCGACAGGGCGCCAGATCGACCCATTCGGAAAGACAGGGTGCGAGTTCATTTCACGCCTCACGTTTCACGCCTCCCGCCTCCCGCCTCACGCCTCACGTTTCACGTTTCTCGCCTCGCCATGATACCATCGCCAATCATGACCATCACCGAGGATAATCAACCTTGAGCAATTTCTACTACGGCGGCCAGGCCGTCATCGAAGGCGTGATGATGCGCGGGCGGCAGCAAGTGGCCGTGGCTGTGCGCAACCCGCAGGGGCAGATCGTCGTCCACCAAGAGCCATTGCCCGCCCGCATCTATCGCGGCAGCATCAGCCGCATCCCTTTCCTGCGCGGGCTGGTGCTGCTGTGGGATGCACTGGGGCTGGGGACGAAGGCGTTGATGTGGTCGGCGGATGTGGCCATCGCCGAAGAAGAGAAAGAAGGCGGGGCGCCCAGCCCGAGTTTTTCCGGCCCGATGGCATGGGGGACGGTGCTGCTGTCGCTGGCCTTCGGCATCGGCCTCTTCTTCCTGCTTCCCACCGCCATTAGCCATTTGCTGGAGAACTGGTTGGGGCTGGCCAAGACCACCAGCGCCCTCATCGAGGGCCTGATCCGCATGGCCTTGTTCATCGGCTACATCGTCGCCATTGGCCGCCTGCCCGACATCCGGCGCGTCTTCGCCTATCACGGGGCCGAACACAAAACCATCAACGCCTACGAAGCCGGAGCCGACCTCAAGCCAGAAAGCGTCGCCCGCTTCTCCACCCTGCACACACGCTGCGGCACCAGCTTCCTGCTGTTCGTGCTGGTGATCAGCATCCTGCTCTTCGTGCCCCTGCAATTCGATGCCTGGTATCTGCGCATCCTCTCGCGGCTGGCGCTGATCCCGGTCGTCGCCGGCATCGCCTACGAATTCCTGCGCTTCAGCACCCGCCACCAGAAGAACCTCCTCATGCGGGCGCTGATCGCCCCCGGCCTGGCCATGCAGAAACTGACCACGCGTGAACCCGACCTGGCCATGCTCGAAGTCGCCATCGCCGCCCTCCACCCGGTTCTGGCCGCCGATGGCCTGGAGCTCGCGCCCCAACCTGCTGGCGACCTCCTTGCCGTTCCCGTTGCCTCTCAATAGTAATTGGTTATTGGTAATTGGTTATTGTCAATAACCAATTACCAATAACTAATAACCAATAACAAATTACCAATTACCACAAAAACGGAGTCTTCCCAATGAAATCACCCCTTAAAATCACGATCACCGGCGCTGCCGGGCAGATTGGCTATTCCCTGCTCTTTCGCATCGCCCACGGCGACGTCTTCGGCCCCGACCAGCCCGTGATCCTGCAGATGCTGGAGATCACCCCCGCCTTGGGCGCACTCGAAGGCGTGGCGATGGAACTGACCGACTGCGCCTTCCCGCTGTTGCACGGCATGGTGCTGACCGATAGCGCCCGCACCGGCTTCGATGGCGCCAACTGGGCCTTCCTGGTCGGCGCTTTCCCGCGCAAGGCCGGGATGGACCGCAGCGATTTGATCAGCAAGAACGGCCCCATCTTCGTCGAGCAGGGCCGGGCCATCAACGCCGTCGCCGCTCCCGATTTCCGGGCCTTGGTGGTGGGCAACCCGGCCAACACCAACGCTTTGATCTGCATGAGCAACGCCCCCGATGTGCCGCAGGAACGCTTCCATGCCATGACCCGGCTCGATCACAACCGGGCGCTGAGCCAATTGGCCGTCAAAGCTGGCGTGGGCGTCAGCGACATCCGCCGCATGATCATCTGGGGCAATCATTCCAACACCATGGTGCCCGACATCAGCCATTGCCGCATCGGCCGCCAGAAGGCCATCAATGCCGTGGGCCGGCGCTGGTACAAGAAAGAATTCATCCCCACCGTGGCCGGGCGCGGCGCGGCGGTGATCAAAGCGCGCGGGGCTTCCTCGGCCGCCTCGGCTGCCAATGCTGCCATCGACCACGTGCACGATTGGGCCTTGGGCACGCGCAAGGGCGATTGGGTGTCGATGTCCGTGACCAGCGACGGCTCCTATGGCGCGCCCAAAGGCGTCATCTTCAGCTTCCCCTGTGTGACCGCCGGTGATGGCAGCTACGAAATCGTCCAGGGTCTATCGGTCGATGAAGAGATCGCCGCCGGGATCAAGGCCACGGGCGACGAGCTGCTGGCCGAGCGCGCGGTCGTGGCCGATCTGCTCTGAATCCAAGTTGCGTTGGCAGGATCACGTTCGTTCCTGCCACCGTAACTCCTGCCTCCCCTCTCCCGCCTCCCGCACCACGGAACACGGAACACGGAACACGTTTCCCCCATGTCGCCACCCGCCACCCTGCCCGATTCCCTGGAAGAGGCGCCACCCGGCCATCGCTCCGGCTTCGTGGCCGTGGTGGGGCGACCAAATGTGGGCAAATCCACGCTGATGAACGCGCTGCTGGGGCAGAAGATCGCCATCGTCTCCCCGCGGCCTCAGACCACGCGCAACCGCATCAACGGCATCCTCACCGCACCCGATCTCCAGGTCATCTTTGTCGATACACCTGGCATTCACGGCCCCCAGCACAAACTGGGCGAGTTCATGGTCGAGGAGGCCCTGGCGGCCCTGCCCGACGCCGACCTCATCTTGTGGATCACAGATGTCAGCAAGCCGCCGCACCAGGATGACGAGCGCGTGGCCTCGGTTCTGCGCGCCCAGCCCATCCCCGTCATCCTGGTGATGAACAAGATCGACATCACCCCGCCCGCAGCGTTGGTGGCCAATAGCGCTTTTTTCCGCGCCCTCATCCCCGCCGCTGTCACCGATATTGCCCTCAGCGCCCACAAGGAATGGGGGACCGAGGCCCTGGTGGACCTGCTGCGCCAGCACCTGCCGCCCGGCCCCCGCTACTTCCCACCCGACCAGGTGACAGATGTCCAGATTCGCTTCCTGGCTGCGGAGCTGGTGCGTGAGAAGGCCCTGCTGCATCTGCGCCAGGAAGTGCCGCACGCGGTGGCGGTGGAGATCGAGGAGTTCAGCGAGCGGGCCAATGGCGCCGCCTATGTCGCCGCCCGCATCCTGGTCGAGCGCGACTCGCAGAAGGGCATCCTGGTGGGCAAGGGCGGCGGCATGCTCAAGCGCATCGGCAGCGAGGCCCGGCAGGAGATCGAGCAACTGACCGAGGGGCCGGTCTTCCTCGACCTGTTGGTGGCCGTGCGCCCGCAGTGGCGGCGAAACCCGGATGAGTTGCGGCGCCTGGGATATGTGAAGCGGGAGGCGTGAGGGTGTATGATGATCGAGCAGGAGTTGTGGGCGCAGGGCCGGCGCGTGGTCGGGCTGGACGAGGCCGGGCGGGGGGCGTGGGCCGGGCCGGTGGTGGCGGCGGCCGTCGTCCTGCCGCCTGAACCCGACCGGCTGGCCGTCGAACTGGCCGGCGTGGCCGATTCCAAGCTAGTGCGCCCGGCCGTGCGCGAGAAGCTGGACGCGGCCATCCGGGCGATAGCCGAAGTGGGGGTGGGCGCCGTCAGCGCCGCCGAGATCGACGACATCGGCATCGTCCCCGCCACTCTGCGGGCGATGGAGCTGGCCCTGGCCGATCTCCCGCACCCGCCCGACTACCTGCTCATCGACTACATCCCGCGCCCGCTGGGAAACTGGCCGCAGCAGCGACTGGTGCGTGGCGAGAGCCAATCGCTGTCCATCGCCGCTGCCTCCATCGTGGCCAAAGTGCACCGAGACCGCCTCATGCTCGCCTTTCACCGCACCTATCCCGGCTATCGTTTCGACCAGCACAAGGGCTACGGCGTCCCCCTCCATCGCGCTGCCATCGAGCTGTGGGGGCCGACCCCCATCCATCGCCGCACCTGGGCGCCGTTTGTCCAATTGCGGCTTGCGTTGCCGTTGGTGGTAGACTAGGGGCAAGTGGAGGTTAGCGAACATGCATAATGAGTTCACAGCTTTTGTCGAACAGGACGGCGAATGGTTCATCGCCTACTCGCCAGAAGTGCCCGAAGCAAATGGTCAGGGCCTCACAAGAGAGGAATGCTTGCGTGATTTGGCGGCCGCCATCGATCTTGTGCTGCTCGATCGCCGCGAAGATGCTTTACGCAATAAGCCGGCCGGCGTCATGCGCGATTTGGTAGTAGTCGGATGAAGAGATCTGAGATGTTGAAGCATTTGTCGACGCATGGGTGTAAGTTGAAACGCGAGGGTAGCGCCCATTCACTCTGGATCAACCCTGAGACAGGAGCAATTCAGGCCATTCCACGGCATATTGAGATTTCTGATCAGCTTGCCAGACGCATTTGTCGCCGTTTGTCAATTCCGGACTTCAAATATCGGAACTGAGAAGTGACCGATCCGCGCAAGGGTTTGGGGCGTTTGGGCGAGCGGCTGGCCGCCGAGGCCCTGCAAAAGGCCGGGTTGCGCATCCTGGCCCAAAACTGGCGTTGTAGCCAGGGCGAAATCGACATCCTGGCCCGCGAGGGCGATGTGGTGGCGGTGGTGGAGGTGAAGACGCGGCGAGGTCGTCAGGCCGGGACGCCGGAGCAGGGTGTGGATGAACCCAAGCGACGCAAGTTGTGCGCGCTGGCGCAAGCCTACATCGACGCCACCGGCTGGGAGGGGACGGTGCGCATCGATGTGGTGGCGGTCGAACTTGACAGCGCCGGCCATCTCTTGCGCCTTTCGCACTGGCGGGAGGCAATCGATTGCTGGTGATAGGCCGGCTTGCCCGCTTCTTCACTCTGCCGTAGAATGACAGCCAACAAAGCTGCGTATCGATGTCTTTATGATCGAAATCCTTCGCATCGTCTGCCCAGACTACATTGAAGATAAGCTCGAGACGAAACACAACGTATCCGTGCTTGAAGCGAGGCAGGTTTTGCTCAATAAGCCCCGCATTCGTTTTGGCGAGCGGGGCAATGTCGAGGGTGATGATGTTTATGCAGCCTTTGGTCAGACCTATGGTGGGCGATACCTGGCAGTCTTCTTCGTTTACAAACCTGACCAGGCAATGGCCATCATTATTAGCGCCCGAGATATGTCTTCCCAGGAACGGCGGAGATATGCCAAAAAATAACCTTTCCACTATTTCCAAAGCGAGAACCCTGAAAGAAATCGGTGCCTTCTGGGATGAGCATGATTTCACCGATTTCGATACGGATGCTCCAGATGTTGAATATCACATTGCTTCGGCAGTTGCGATAGATCCCGATCTACTTTTCGCCATCACCGACCAGGCCAGCATGCGCGGGGTGGGGGTTGAAACGCTTGTAAATCTGTGGCTGCAAGAGAAACTGGCCGAACAACGATCGTTGGCGCCTGCGTAGACCCATTTGTTCTCACCACTCCTTGTCATCATCGGCCCCACCGCCGTCGGCAAGACCGAGCTTTCTCTGCGTCTGGCCGCGGCGCTGGGCGGCGAGATCGTCTCTGCCGACTCGCGACAGGTCTATCGCGGGATGGATATCGGCACGGCCAAGCCCACCCTGGCCGAGCGCCAACTTGTCCCCCATCATCTGATTGACATAAGAGAACCGAACGAGACCATTTCGCTGGGCGAATATCAGCAATTGGCCGCGCAAGCGATGGCGCAGATACACGGGCGGGGCCGTCTGCCGATGCTGGTGGGGGGCACGGGGCAGTATGTGCGGGCGGTGGTGGAAGGCTGGCAGACGCCAGAGCTGCCGCCGCAGCCGGGGTTGCGGGCCGAACTGGAGGCGCAGGCCGAAAGGGAGGGGAAGGAGGCCGTCTTCGCCCGGCTGGCCGCGCTCGACCCGGCCAGCGCCGCCCGCATCGACCCCCGCAACCTGCGCCGGGTGATCCGGGCGCTGGAGGTGACCCTGACTCTGGGCCGGCCCTTCAGCCAGGCGCAATCGAAAGCGCCGCCGCCCTACCGCATCCTGCAAATCGGCCTCACCCGACCCCGGCCGGCGCTGTATGCCCGCGCCGACGCCCGTATCGAAGCCATGATCGCCGCCGGCTTTGTCGAAGAGGTGGGGCGCTTGCTGGCGGCCGGGTTCGGCCCCGACCTCCCCAGTTTTTCCAGCCTGGGCTACCGCGAGCTGGCGGCCCATCTTGCCGGCGAAATGAGCCTGGATGAAGCCATAATCTTGTTGCGACGCCATACGCGCGAGTTCATCCGCCGGCAGTACAACTGGTTTTCGCTCAGCGACCCTGCCATCGCCTGGTTCGATCTGGAGACAAGGACGCCGGACGAGGTGCTGAACGCCGTTCGGGCGAGGGTGCTTTGACATCATTTGGTCTCTGCCCTATCATGGCCTCTATGGATGGCAGACGATGACAGAGATCGAGCAACTGGAGCGGGGCATTGCCGCCCTCGAAGCACAGCGCGCCGCCCTGGGCGATGTGGTGGTGGACACCGCCCTGGCGCCCTTGCGCGAACGTTTGCACGCCCTGCAAGCGCGCTCCAACGGCGAGGGGCGCCGTCGGCATGTGACCGTCCTCTTCGCCGACGTTTCGGGCTACACTGCCCTGGCCTCGTCGATGGATGTCGAGGATGTGGCGGTGATGATGAACCGGCTGTGGTCGTCACTCGATGAGGTCATCCGCCGCTTTGGTGGTCGCATCGACAAACACATCGGCGACGCCGTGATGGCGGTGTGGGGCATCGAAAGCGCGCGCGAGGACAACGTGGCCCAGGCCATTCGCGCCGGCCTGGCCATGCAGGAACACTTGCAGCAGCAAACGATCCTCCCCGGCCTGGCCCCGCTGGCCATGCGCATCGGTATCCACACCGGCCCGGCGCTGTTGGGGCTGATCGATTCGACCGGCGAGTTCACCGCCACCGGCGACACGGTCAACGTGACCGAGCGTGTACAAAGCGTGGCGCCGGTGGGCGGCGTCCTCATTTCGCATGACGCCTATCGTCAGGTGCGGGGATTGTTTTCGGTGCAGGCGATGGAGCCGGTGCTGCTCAAGGGCAAGACCGAACCGCAACGCACCTACCGGATTCTGGCTGTCAAACCGCGCTCCTTTCATCTCTCCGCCCGTGGGATCGAAGGCGTCGAGACGCGCATGATCGGCCGCGACGCCGAGTTTGCCCGCTTGCAGGCGGTCGGCGACTCCGTCCTCGCCGCTGGCAGGATGCAGGTCGTCGCCATCGTGGGCGAGGCCGGCGCCGGCAAGAGCCGCTTGTTGCACGAATTCCTCAGCTGGCTGGACCTGCACCCCCAGAGCTTCTGGGCTTTCAAGGCCAGGGCCGATGAATCCGGTCGGAGCCAGCCGCACGGGTTGTGGCGACAGTTGCTGTCGCATCGCTTTGGCATCGCCGACGATGATCCGTTGGCCGTGGCGCAGCAGAAATTGGTGGAGGGCGTGATCGCCTTCCTGCCCGACGAGGCCGAGGCGATGGCGCACCATATCGGGCATTTGATCGGTTTAGATTTCGGCGACAGCCCCTGGCTGCGGGCTGCCGTGGGCAATGTCGGCCAGTTCTACGAGCAGGCTGTGGCCTATTTGGGCCAGGTGCTGGCGGCCGCAGCCGTCGATGCGCCGCTCCTGATTGCGCTCGAAGACCTGCATTGGGCGGACGAGGCTTCGTTCCACACCCTCGCCCGCATCTTGCACGATGGCCGGGACCTGCGCGCCATCGTCATTGCCACGGCGCGACCCACTGTAGCCGAGCGTTGGCCCGGCTGGGAGGCCATGCTGGGCCTCGATCAGCGCCTCGACCTGGCGCCGCTCTCGCCCGCCGACTGCGGTCTTCTGATCGACGACATCTTCCAGAAAGCCCGGCACATCCCCCCCGACCTGCGTGAGTTGATCGTCACCCGCAGCGAAGGCAATCCTTTCTTTCTGGAGGAGATGGTGAAGATGCTGATCGACCGGCGCATCATCCTACCGGGCGAGGAAGAGTGGCGCGTATCGTCGGCGGCGCTGGTCGAGGCGCAGGTGCCCGATACCCTGGCGGGGGTGCTGGAGGCCCGGTTGGACGGCCTGGACGAGGACGAACGCCAGGTGTTGCAGTCGGCTTCTGTGCTTGGCCGTGTGTTCTGGGACGACGCCCTGGCACAGTTGGACCGGGCCGCCGCCGAAACCCGCCGCTCTGACCAGGCGTTGGCGGAGGTCCTGGCCCGGCTGTGCCGCCGCGAGATGGTCTTTCACCGCCCAGAATCCACTTTCCCCCAGGTGCAGGAATTCACCTTCAAACACGCTATCCTGCATGATGTGACCTATGCCACGGTGCTGAAACCACAGCGGCGGCGCTATCACGGTCTGGCGGCGGCATGGCTGATCGAGCGCAGCGGCGAGCGCGCGGCCGAGTTCGCGGGTGTGATCGCCGGGCACCTGCAAGCGGCGGGGCAGCCGGGCGAGGCCGCGGTCTGGTTCGGCACGGCCGGCGACCGGGCGCTGGCCACCTTTGCGCCGGCCGTCGCCATCCATGCCTACGAGCAGGCCCTGGCGCTGGCGCCGGGCAGGATGGAATGGCTGGCCGGGTTGGGCGAGGCGCTATGGCAGCGGGCCGAGTACCAGCGCTCGGTCGAGGTCTATCAGCAGATGCTGGCGGCGGCGCAGGCGGCCAACGACTATCTGATGCAGGCGCGGGCCTTGAACGGGCTGAGCCTGGTCTACGAGCGCCAGCACGAGTTGCAGATTGCCTTCGATCACGCCGTTCGGGCGGCCGAGACGGCCCGCCACGCTGGCGAGCCGGCGCAGATCTTTCTGGCCGAGGCGCTGTTCTTGCAGGGCTGGAGCCTGTACCGGCAGAACCGTGCTGCCGAGGCCATCGACCTGGCCGAGCAATCTCTGGCGCTCTGCACTGGCGAGGCGACGCCGGCCGAGGCGGGCGCGCAGCCGCTGAAGCTGGCCCGCGTGCGGGCGCTCAACCTCAACTTGTTGGGGAGTGTGCATTCACGGCTGGGTAATTTCGACCAGGCGAATGCCTTCAGTGAGCGGGCCTATGAGATGTATCTGGCGTTGGGCGACCGGCGCGGGGCGACGACGTTGCTGAACAACCTGGCCGTGGCCGCCCATCTCAGCGGGCACTATGCCGATGCGGCTGCCGGTTATCGCCGCGTGTTGGATCTGTGTCGCGAGACGGGCAACCGGGATCTGGGCTTTGGCGTCACGGGCAACCTGGCCGAGGCGCTGGTGGACATGGAGCACTATGCCGAGGCCGAGGCTGTGCTGGTGGACTTGCTGCAGAATGAGCAGGCCGAGGCCCGCGCGGGGAGGGTCAAGGTCTATCGCTATCTGGCCGAGGCGCAGTGGGGCCAGGGGCGCTACGATGCCGCCTGGGCCTCGGCGCTGGCCGGGCTGGAGCACGCCGGGCGGACGCCTTCCGACTATCTGGCCGGGCTGTGGCGGGTGCTGGGGCTTCTGGCCGTGGATGGGCCGCCGCCGGCCGTCCTCGCTCGCCCCGCCGATCTCGATCTCTCGCCCGATGCCTGTTTTGACCGCGCCCTGGCCCTGGCAGTCGCAGCCGGGAACGAGGCCGAGCGGGCGGCCATCCTGCGCGATTGGGGCGCTTATCGGCTGAACCAGGGCGACGAGGCAAGGGGCCGGGCGCTGTGGCAGGAGGCCAGGGCGCGCTTCGAGGCCGCCGGTCTGGGCGTGCAGGTCGAGCGGATGGACAGGGGCAGGTAAGATGACACAAATGCCGCAGCGGCCCCACCGACTCAGCGAATTGGAAGGTTGCGAATGCGGACCGTATTATCCTCTACGGTTACCGCACTACCACTCTGCAAGGCTGATTCAAGACCGGCGAGAACTTGCCTGAGTCTGCGCGTCACGACTGCGGGGTCGGTGTTCGACAGCCTTAGAGTGACGATGCTTGGGTCAGAATAGCCACCCAGCGCCAACAAAGTCGAGAAATCCAGGTCTTGAGTGATGACGATCCGACCGAGCCTTCGTGCCAACCCCAAAATCTCGACATCAGAAGCGTTTGCCGGCAACAGGGCTGAGACGCGCACAATGTCCCATCCCTCTCTATGCAATGCAGCCACGGTTTGTGGCGAGATGTTCATGTCTGCAAGTAGAGAAAGGGGCGCGGCCATCCTTTTTCACGCCGGAACCATCTGAATTTGATCTGAAACGACCCAAGCGGCATACTTCATGGCCTGCCGAACGTCTTCAGGCTCCAGTTCTGGGTAGGCAGCAAGCACCTGATCGGCCGTCTTCCCGTTCGCCAGCATCTTCAGAATGACGCTCACAGTGATGCGCATTCCCCTGATAGTCGGCTGACCAAGACAGACGGCCGGATTTGTGGTAATACGTTCCAGTCTTTCCATGTTTTGTCGTGCCATCGAGAACGAACGAGTTTGGGGCATTGCTGCCGTCACAATCAGATTATACGGCTTCCAGCCCTCCGCCTGCAACATCCCCGCCACCCACACCAACCATGACCAAGAACATCCCCGCCCAAGTTCAGAAGCCGCCCGTCAGAATTCAGCCACAGCCTGCGAGGGCCGGTGCGCCAGGCTCCGCCCCGGCTGCAAAACCGGGCGCAGGCCAGCAGGCAGCCGGAAAGGTTGCCGAAGGCCAGCCGGCCGCCCCGCTCACCCAACTCCGCAGCGTCTACACCAACAACCTGCCCGCCATCCTCGACCATTTCGGCATCAGCCTGGTGGTCAGCACCTACCAGGCGGGCAAGGTCATCCTGGTGCGGCAAGATGGCGGTGGGATCAACACCCATTTCCGGGATTTCCACAAGCCGATGGGGCTGGCGGTGGATGGGCAACGGTTGACGGTGGGAGGACAGAATACGGTCTGGTACTATCGCAACATGCCGGCCGTCGCGCCCAAGCTAGAGCCAAAGGGCAAGCACGACGCCGCCTATCTCCCGCGGCGGATCCATGTCACCGGCGACATCGACATCCACGAGCTGGCCTGGGGCCGGCAGGACGACCTCTGGATCGTCAACACCCGCTTCTGCTGTCTTTGCACGCTCGACCCCGACCATAGTTTCACCCCGCACTGGCGGCCGCATTTCGTCAGCGGGCTGGCCCCCGAAGACCGTTGTCATCTGAACGGGCTGGCGATGGTCAACGGCAAGCCGAAGTATGTGACGGCGCTGGGCGAAACCGATACGGTCGGCGGCTGGCGCGAGAACAAGCGCAGCGGCGGCATCCTGATGGATGTAGACAAGAACGAGATTCTGTTGCGCGGGCTGTCGATGCCGCACTCGCCGCGGTTGTGGGCCGGACGGCTTTGGTTCCTGGAGTCGGGGCAGGGGGCGCTCTCGTATGCCGACCTGCCCAACCAGACCTGGCACACGGTGGCGCAGCTGCCGGGCTTTACGCGCGGAATCGATTTCGCCGGGCCGCTGGCCTTCATTGGCCTCTCGCAGGTGCGCGAGACGGCCGTGTTCAGCGGCATCCCCCTGGTCGAGCGCTTGCAGGAGCGGACGTGCGGGGTGTGGGTAGTGAATGTGCAGTCGGGTGAGACTGTCGCCTTTCTGCGCTTCGAAGAGGGGGTGCAGGAGATTTTCGCCGTCCAGATCGTGCCCTCGCGCTTTCCCGAGATGCTGGAGTTCGGCAATCCACTGATCAACACCTCGTATGTCCTGCCCGACGAGGCGATGAAGGATGTACCGGTCGTGCTCAAGCAGCCGCTGCCGGTTCAGGCCGGCGAAACGGCGCCGCCGCCGGAGGGTTTTGCCGAGTTGATCAACAAGGGCGCCGAACTCCTCGGTCTGGATCAACTAGTCGAAGCGCAGGCGTTGTTCGAGAAGGCCGGTGAGATCGCCCCCAACCGGGCCGAGGTCTACAACAACATGGGCAATGTGGCCACGATGGAAAACCGCATGCAGGATGCCGTGGCGCATTACGAGCACGCCCTGCGCCTCAACCCTGACCTGGCCGACGCGCATATGAACCTGGGCATGGCCTGGCTCAAGCTGGGGGACTTGCCGATCGGTTTTCGCGAGTTCGAGTGGCGCTGGCAGACGCGGCAGTTCACGCCCTTCATGCCGCCGCACCCGCGCTGGGATGGCTCGGACCTGCCCGGAAAGACCTTGCTGGTGCACACCGAGCAGGGCGCCGGCGATGCCATCCAGTTCATCCGCTTCCTGAAGCAGGCGCGGCGGCGGGTGGGAAAAGTGCTGCTGTTGGCGCCGGAGCCGCTTCAGGCCCTGTTTCGCACCGCCGAAGGCGTGGATGAGATCCGCGGCGCCGGCAGCATCGCCGAGCAGTCGTTCGATGTCCATATCCCCTTGCTCAGTCTGCCCACCGTCCTGGGCGTCACCCTGGGCACGATCCCGAACGAGACGCCGTATCTCGCGGTCCCAGATGATAGAAAAGCGAGGGCTGGCGATGGACGATGGACGATGGACGAGAGGCTCTCGGAACCCGGAACCCGGAACCCGGAACGCCCGTTTCGGGTAGGGATTGCCTGGGCCGGCAGCAGCACGCAGGGCAATGACCGCAATCGCTCGGCGACGCTGGCGGCCTTCGCCCCCTTGTTGGCGGTTCCCGGTATCGAGTGGCACAGCCTGCAGGTGGGCGAGAAGGCAGGGGAGATCGAGACCTGGCGATCGGAGAGTGGGGATTTGAGATTGGAGGGCGGAGGGCAGGTGGAGATTCGGGATTGGAGCAAGGAGATTCGGGATTGGGCTGACACGGCGGCCATTATCAGCCAGTTGGATTTGGTGATCAGCGTCGATACGGGCGTGGTGCACCTGGCGGGGGCGTTGGGCAAGCCGGTGTGGGTGCTGTTGTGCTACGCGGCCGATTATCGCTGGTTGATGAATTGTGATGACAGCCCCTGGTATCCCACGGCGCGGCTCTTCCGCCAGCAGCAGCCCAAGGACTGGGCGCCGGTGATGGCAGCGGCGGCGGCGGCCTTGCGGGCGCTTGTGTAAGGGAAATTTCTTTCGTAGTAACGACTTTAGTCGTTTCTCTACAGACGATTCATTGCGCCGGCTGCGGCCGCACGCGCGCTCTTGCGGACCGCATCGTTTTTCGTCCTCGATTTGCGTAGCGGCGACGCCTCCGGTATCATGCTGCCCATCACCATACCTCAAATGGCAGGCATGCCGGCGAGCTCGCAGAGCCGCGGCATCCTGCAAGCATACCGGAAAAAGGAGAGTGACCATGGATCTTTGGCGAGAGAGCATGCCCGAGAATGATCTGCAGGCAGCCTGGCAGGAACTGGCCGAGCAGGCGGCGCAGCAAGCAGCGCAGAACAAACCCTGGCTGCTGAAGCTGCTGAGTGAACAGGGGGCCGCGCTGGCGACGCGCTATGCCCTGTGGAAAGACCGGCTGCGGCGGCTGCGACAGGGCGAACGCAGACGCTTGCAGCGCCGCCTCGGCGTTAGCCTGGCCGGGGCGGCCCTGCTGCTGGCGCTCAGCGGCGCGCCCACGGCCCGCGCCGGCGCGCCGATTGTGGCCGATGGCGCCACCTGCACCCTGGCCGAGGCCATCGTCTCCGCCAACACGGACACCCCCTATGGCGGCTGCACCACCGGCTATGCCGGGGCCGACACCATCGACCTGCAGGCGGATGTCTACTTGACTGAGTACGATAACAGCACCTATGGCTTCACCGGGTTGCCGGTGGTGACCAGCGAGATCACGATCGAGGGCAACGGCCACACCATCAGCCGGGATGACAGCGCCACGACCCAGGTCTTCCGCATCCTGGCGGTGTTCGGCGGCGACTTGACTCTAAACAGCGCCACGGTCAGCGGCGGACTGGGCGTGTTCGGTTCCGGCATCTATGTCTCCTCGGCCTCCCTGGTCGTATCGAACAGCACGCTCAGCGGCAACTCGGCGCTTGGCGCCGGCGCCGGCATCTATGTCGGTTCTGCCGCCGCGGTGGAGGTGTCGAACAGCACCCTCTCCGGCAACACCGCCGACACCGAAGGCGGCGCCATTTATCTCTATTCAGCTTCCCTGGCCCTGGCGAACAGCGTCCTCTACAACAACGGAGCGGCTGGTTACGGCGGCGGCATCAAGGCCGGCGGCTATGCGACGGTGACGGTCTCGAACAGCGCGATCGCGTACAATGCGGCTAACTACGGAGGCGGCCTCTTTGCCTACAATGCTGTGGTGGACGTTCTGAACAGCACGTTGGTTGGTAACTCTGCCGGCGCTACCGGCGGCGGCATCGATGCCCGCAGCGCTACGGTGACAGTCGCAAACAGTACCCTCTCCGGCAACTCAGCCGACGCCAGAGGCGGCGGCATCTATGCCAGCGCCGCCACGGTGGCGGTCTCGAACAGCACCCTCTCCGGCAACTCGGCCAGCGACGGCGGCGGCATCTATGCCTACACCGCCACGGTGACGGTATCACGCAGCCTGATTAGCGGCAACACGGCCGCTTCGTCAGGCAATGAAGTATACGCAACTAGCGTCGCGCTCGCCTCCAACTACAATCTCTTCGGCCACGACGGCGAGGGCAATGCCCAGGCCTTTACCAATTTTACCCCCTCCGGCACGGACATCACCGCCACCTCGGATGGAACCACCCCCACCGCCCTGGCCGCCATCCTGACCACGACGCTAGCCGACAACGACAGCACGGTTACCGCCGGCGCCCCGCCCGGTGCGGTCGTCCAGACGCTCGCCCTCCCCGCCGGCAGCCCCGCCATCGACGCCGCGCCCTCCGCCGACTGTGTCGCTCCCATCTTCGATTTCGACCAGCGCGCCAAAGCCCGCAACGTCGATGGAAACGCCAGCGCTTCGTCCAACGAGTGCGATATCGGCGCCTTTGAGCTGCAGGCGGCGACGGGGCCTGTCCCCCGCATCATCATCCAGAAACAGACACGGCCCGACGGCGACGCTACGCCCTTCCAGTTCAAGCTGCGTGGACCGACCAACCGCTCGTTTACCCTGACCGACAACGGCATCAAGAGCACCGGCCAGATCCCGGCCGGCATCTACACCCTGGAGGAAATCCTGCCCCCTGGCTGGGACCCCGCCATTCCCCTCGCCCAGATGACCTGCGACGACGGCAGCCCGCTCAGCGCCATCGACCTGGGGGCGGGCGAGGTGCTGGTCTGCCGCTTCCTCAACTACAAGCGGGGGAACATCGTCGTCAAGAAAGTCACGCTCCCGCCCGTGGCCGCCCCCAGCTTCGCCATGCGGCTGATCGACAACACCAGCCTGGCCAAGACCCAGTTCTCGCTGGCGAACGGGGGGCAGTTCGACACTGGCGCCATCAGTTCTGTGCCCACCTACAAGCTGTCGGAGACGGCGCCGGGCGGGTGGAAGAAGAAGTCCATCGCCTGCAACAACGGTTCGCCGGGGACGGCCATCGTCGCACCGCCGGGCGGAACGGTGACCTGCACGGTGACGAACGAGAACAGCGCCCCGACGAACATCCTGCTTTCGAGCGCCTCGGTGGCGGAGAACAAGCCTGTGGGGACGGTGGTGGGGGCGCTGACTGCCAGCGATGCGATTGCCGGCGACACGCACACCTACGCTTTCGTCGATGATGGCACGGCTGGGGCGAGCGGGAATGGCAGCTTCCAGATCGTGGGCAACCAGTTGCAGACGAAGGCGGTCTTCGACTACGAGACGAAGACGAGCTACAACATCAAGCTGAAGGCGACAGACACGGCGGGGCAGAGCAAGGTGAAGAATTTCGTGATCCAGATCGTGAACAAGCCGGGGTGAGGGGGGGATTGGAGATTGGTTATTGGTTATTGGATGGACGTCCAATCTCCAATAACCAATCTCCATGCGGGGGGAACCGGGCCGCTGTGAGCTGCGGGTGCAGCCAGGCGGCGGCTCTGGCATTCTGACAGCCTCCCTCCCCCCTTTTTCCCGCCCCCCTTCCGCCCGATTTGCGTCTTGGCGATGGCTGGGTGTATCATCCCTGCACCACACAATCACACAGCAGGTGCAACGGCTGAAGCGCAGGACGGTGGTGCGCAGATCGGCGGCAGCAAGCCGAGGCGGTGGGGTTTCGATGATGACGAAGTGGCTGGGTGCGTATCGCGGCCTGGCCTGAAGCCGGAGCAACCTGCCCATGCAGGACGATCAGGAGGTCTACGATGAGCTTTTGGAAAGGCAGTATCGACGACGACAGCTTGGGCGCGGCCTGGCAGGAACTGGCCGCCCAGGCGAAGGAAAGGCCCTGGCTGCTGAAGCTGCTGGCCGAACGCGGGGCGGCGCTGGCAACGCGCTATGCCCTGTGGAAAGCCCGGTTGCAGCGGCTGCGCCTGGGCGAGCGGCGGCGGTTGCAGCGGCGGTTGGGCGTGGGCCTGGCGGGAGCGGCGCTGTTGCTGGCGTTGACGGGCGGGCCGGCGGGCGCCAATCCGACGAACACGATCACGGTGGACGGCAGCTGCACGCTGGTGGACGCCATCAACGCCGCCAACACGGACACGGCCACCGGCAGTTGCGGGGCCGGCAGCGGGGCGGACACGATCGACCTGCAGGTGGACGTGAGCCTGACGGCGGTGGACAACACCACCTACGGCAACTCCGGGCTGCCGGTGATCAACACGCCGATCACGATCGAGGGCAACGGCCATACCATCAGCCGCAGCGGCAGCGCCAGTGTGGACTTCCGGGTGATGGCGGTAGGGTCGGGAGGCAACCTGAGCCTGAACAGCGCCACGATCAGCGGCGGCGTGGCGACGCCCAGGTCGTCCGGCACGTGCGGGAATGGCTTCGGCTATTGTGGCTACGGCGGCGGCATCTATGCGGGCAGGTACTCGACCACGGCCTTGGGGGTGAGCGCGCAGTCTGGGGCGGTCGACACGATGCCGAGCGCCACGATTACCAACAGCATGATCAGCGGCAATCAGGCTGACTACGGCGGCGGCGTCTACGCGGGCGGCGCTTGGCTCGTGATAGATCACAGCACGGTCAGCGGCAATTCGGCGGCCATCGCCGGCGGCGGGCTGTATGCCTGGAAAGGGGCGACGACAAGCATGTTCTACAGCACCTTCTCGGGCAACACGGCCGTGTACACCGGTGGCGGCGTCCAAAACGGTTACTACTCCTTCATGTACATGGTGCGCGGCGTCGTCAGCGGCAACTCGGCTGCCACCGGGGCTGGCATCTTCAATGCCTCTAGCTCCCTGGCCGTCGGCTTCAGCACGATTGCGGACAACAGCTTCAACGGCACGACCACGGTGCAGGCAAGTTCGACCTTCGGCCACGGCGCTGCGCTGCGGGTCAGCCGGGCGTCGGGCGATGCCGAAGCGCGGCGGGTGCGGCGGGGGCAAGGGGCGGGTCAGGCGGCGCAAGGCGCGGTCTCGCCTGCCTATTACTACAACTTCCTTGGGGTAGGAGGAGGCCTCCTCAATTACCGTGGCTTCACCATCCTCTACGCCAATGAGGTGACGGGCAACTCGATGCCCAACGGCGCCGGTATTGCCAACTTAGAGTCCGGGTATTCCGCAGGGATGATAGTAGCCTTCAGCACGATCAGCGGCAACAGCGCTCAGGTTGCGGCTCCGCCCCTGCAGAGCAGCGGTAGTTCTCCGGCAGCGCCGGCAGCCGCTGGCGGCGTTGGCGGGGGGATGGTGCAGTACGCGGCTGCGGCCTTGGTGGTTCAAAGCACGCTGACGGGCAATTCCGCTGCTTACGGCGGCGGCATGGCCAACTTCAATGCCTACGCTTATCTGATCAACAGCACGTTTTCCGGTAACTCGGCCGCCTTCGCTGGCGGCGGCATGGCGAATCGATATGCGTACGCGCACCTGGACTACAATACCTTCGTAGGCAATACGGCTGCGAACGGCGGCGGCATCTATAGCTATGGCGGCACCACCAACATAGTGGCCAGCACCATCGCCTCGCCGCTGCACGAGGGCGCCCCCCGCTTCACGCTGGGGGATAGTGCGAAAGCCTTGTTCGAGGGTAAAGACTCCGGCAGATTGGCAGAGGCGCTGGAGCGCATCACCACCGACCTTGCGGCGCACCTGGCCGAAAGCCGGGTCTCGGGCCAGTCGGCGCCGGGGCGGGCTACGGAAATAACAACCATCCTGCATGGCAATCTGATCAGCGGTAACACAGCCACTGGCGGGCACATGTCGGCGGCCGGCGGGCTGATCCGGCCGCAACCGCTGGCAGGCAGGGGCAACGAGCTGGATTTCGAGAATAATGCGTACTATGGCGGTGGCTACAACGTCCTCGGTCACGACGGCGAGGACCGTGACGCCGCCTTCTACGGTTTCAGCCTTGACGCCAGCGACTTCGACGCCACCATCGATGGCAACAGCGTCGCCCTGTCGGTCATCGTCAGCACCACCCTGGCCGACAACGACAGCCCCGTGCTGGTCGGCGCCCCGCCGGGCACGGTGGTGCAGACGCTGGCCCTGCCCACCGGCAGCCCTGCCGTCGACTTCGTGCCCACTGACTGGTGCGACGGCAGCGGCCCCTTCTTCTCAGAGGATCAGGACGAGCGCACCAAGCCGCGCAATGTGAACGGCGATGGCGCACCCAGCGACAACGAGTGCGACGCTGGCGCCTTCGAATTGCAGGTGGCGACAGTTGCGCCGCGCATCATCGTCCACAAGCAAACGCTGCCCAACTACGACCCCACCGAGTTCCAGTTCAAGCTGCGGGGGCCGGTGGGCCGCGACTTCAGCCTGGCCGACGACGAACCCCACAGCACCGGCCAGATTCCCGCCGGCATCTACACCCTGGAAGAGATCATGCCGTCTGGTTGGGACCCGGCCATCCCATTCGACCAGATTACCTGCGACGATGGCAGTCCGCTTTCGGCCATCGACCTGGGGTCAGATGAGGTGTTGGTGTGCCGCTTCCTCAACTACAAGCGGGGGAACATCATCGTCAAGAAGGCGACGATCCCGCCCGTCGCCGCCCCCAGCTTCGCCATGCGGCTGATCGACAACACCAGCCTGGCCAAGACCCAGTTCTCGCTGGCCAACGGCGGGCAGTTCGACACCGGCGCCATCACTTCTGTCCCCACCTACAAGCTGTTGGAGCCGGCGGCGACGCTGCCGGGCGGGTGGAAGAAGAAGATCATCGCCTGCGACAACGGCTCGCCGGCCACGGCCATCGTCGTGCCGCCGGGCGGGAGCGTGACCTGCACGGTGACGAACGAGAACAGTGCGCCAACCAACATCCTGCTGTCGAACGTCTGGGTGGCGGAGAACAAGCCTGTGGGGACGGTGGTGGGGACGCTGACTGCCAGCGATGCGATTGCCGGCGACACGCACACCTTCGCTTTCGTCAACGATGGCACGTCAGGGGCGAGCGGGAATGGGAGCTTCAAGATCGTGGGCAATCAGTTACAGACGAATGCGGTCTTCGACTACGAGACGAAGACGAGCTACAACATCAAGCTGAAGGTGACGGACACAGCGGGGCAGACGAAAGTGAAAAACTTCGTGATCCAGATCCTGGACAAGCCGGGGTGAGGGGGATTGGTGATTGGTGATTGGTGATTGGTGATTGGTTATTGGTTATTGGATGGACGTCCAATAACCAATAACCGATCACCTCATTTCGGCGGCAATGTGGTCGCGAAGGCGATAGACTTCTCCACCCAATAGACCAATTCGTCGTCGGGGACAGCGGCATCGACCAGCACCCAGCCCTTCATCGGCCGGCCGGTCATATCGAAGACGCGGGCAAAGGGCATCTGTAGCAACTTCGCGGCATCCTCGGCCCCCAACCGCAGGATGACATCGTTGCCGTGCACCCCACAGACCATGTTGCCGTCTAGCAAATAGCCGACGCCGCCGAACATCTTTTTGGCTTCCAGGTCGGCGCCCAACAGCGGTTGCAGCCGCGCGGCCACGGCTTGATTATAGGCCATTTTATCTCACACCTCCATCGGGTTTGCCTGCCAGCCGGCGCAGATAGTCAGTCTGTCCGGCGTGGTAGGCCTCATGCCAGGCCAGCCCCATCAAGCGCTGGCCGATAGTCTGGCGTTGGCTGTAGGGCGCGTCCAACAGGTCGGGCGTGGCTTGGGCCAGGGCTGCGGCCAGTGCCTTTTGGGTGCGCCCCAGGTCGTGCAGAAGCTCGGCAAACTCGACTGCGCCTTCATCGTCGGGGCCAACCGGCAACGAGCCAGTCTGATAGCGGGCGATCAACTCGTCGGGCCAGACCAGGGGCCAGTTCAGCAGCCCGAGGGCTGTGTTGCGGTTGGCGATCACATGCCCAACCACCCAATTCAGGCAGTTGGCCTCGGCCCCGGTGGGCTGCAGCAGGCTGTCGGCGTGGCTCAGCCCGGCCGCATTCAGTTCGATCACAACCTTGTTGCTGTCGTACCAGTCGAGGATGATTTCGGTAATCATTTGCGGTTCGCAGAAAGAGAGCAACTGACAGGCCGGGAAGAGCTGTCAGCTGTGTGGGCTTGAAACTGCATGATGGACGACGCGAGACATGATGTTCCTCCTGAAGACGGGTGGGGCGGACGGCGCCAGGGCGATGCCCGCCGGCGCACCCGTGCGCCGGCGGGCGGGCGCCCCTTTTCCCGGCGCCGAAAAGAAAAACGAACGCATGTTCTATCCTACTCATTCTCACCGCCACTGTCGGTAATAACCCTCTCTTTGCCACCAGCCCAAACCCGAAAATGCTCAACCCTCCCCCCTCTCCCCCCACCCCTGCACCACGGAACACGGACCACGCAGCCCGCATCACGCCCCCCGCACCACGCAACACGGAACACGCACCACGCACCACGCAACACGGAACACGGAACACACATCCGTCTGACCTTTGCGACAAGCCGGGCCGCTGGCCTACAATGGCCGGCAGGCGATCGGATGTCTTGCCGTCGCCAAACCGCTCGAAAAAAGGATGGACGCCATGTTCCGCTCTCGCTTCCTTCTGGGAGCTGCTGCCCTCATCGTCGCCCTGCTTACCCTCACTGCCGCCATCATGGCGGCCCCCGCCGATCCACCCGCCCCCCGCTTCTACCTCCCCCTCATCGGCCGGGGGATGGCCTTCCCCCTCCTGCCGCCTACCCCCCTGCCACCTGCCTCCCATCCTGGCCTGCCACTGTCCCGCTTTGCCACCGACGACTTCAGCGGCCCCTTTGTCTGCGCCAACTGCCACGCCAACTTGACCGACGCCGGCGGCCACGACGTGACCATGAGCACGCAGTGGCGGGCATCGACGATGGCCAACGCCGCCAGAGACCCGCTCTGGCAGGCCAAAGTCAGCGCCGAAATTGCACGCCATCCCGAACTCCAGGCCGAGATCGAAGCCACCTGCTCGCGCTGTCACATGCCCATGGCCTACACCCAGGCCCTGGTCAAGGGCCAGACCCCGGCCATCTTTGGCGAAAACGGCTTCCTCAACCCGGCCCACCCCCTCCACCAGGCGGCGATGGACGGCGTCTCGTGCACCCTCTGCCACCAGATCCAGCCTGACGGCCTGGGGACCCCGGCCAGCTTCTCTGGCCATTTCGCCATCGAAACCAGCACCACACCCCCGCAGCGCACCCTCTTTGGTCCCTACCCCGACCCCGACGGCATGGGCGCTATGATCATGCGTCAAGGCTCGGCCTACAACCCCAGGCAGGGGCAGCACCTCACCGGCTCAGCCCTCTGCGCCACCTGCCACACCCTCTTCACCAACCACGCCCTCGCCGCCAATGGGGACAACGGCTTTCCCGAACAGGTCCCCTATCTGGAATGGCTGCACAGCAGCTATGGCGACGGCCAGGGCCAGGACAGGCAATGCCAGGACTGCCACATGCCCGTGGCCCAGGGCGCCGTCGCCATCTACCCCGGCTGGCCCCAACACGAACCGTTCTACCAGCACCACTTCGTCGGCGGCAACCTCTTCATGCTCAAGATCCTGCAAGCGCACGTGGGCGAACTGGGCCTGACCGCCTCGACCGCCGACTTCGAGGCTGCCATCGAGCGCACCCGCGCCCAGTTGCAAGAACAGACGGCCGAGATCACCATCCCTGCCTTCGTTCAGGATCAGAACCTTCTGCGGGCCACCGTCCGCGTCGCCAACCAGAGCGGCCACAAATTCCCCACCAGCTACCCGGCCCGTCGCGCCTGGCTGCACCTGACCGCCAGCGATGCCGAAGGCCGGGTGTTCTTCGAGTCCGGCCGGCCTCTGAGCGACGGCGGCATCGTCGCCAACGACGCCGACCTCGACCCGACCAGTTTCGAACCGCACTACACCCGCATCTTGGCCCCCACCCAGGTGCAAATCTACGAAGCCATCATGGCCGATGCCGCCGGCAACCCCACCTTCACCCTGCTCGACGCCGCCGCTTATGCCAAAGACAACCGCCTGCTTCCCGCTGGCTTCGACAAAACCACGGCCTTGCCGGCGATTGCCGTCATCGGTGGGGCGGCGACCGATGCCGATTTCACCGGCGGCGCGGACGAGGTGATCTACGAGATCGACGCCGCCGGCCGGCCAGGCCCGTACCAGCTCAAGGTCGAGCTGCTGTATCAGTCGCTCATGGCCGGGTTCGTCCAGGACTTGCGGCTCAGCAACACGCCGCAAGTCGAACGCTTTGGCCGCTATTTCGACCAGGCCGACAAAACGCCGATCCGGATCGATGCGGTCGAGGTGGTGGGGCCGTGAGGCGTGTTCCGGGTTCCGTGTTGCGTGTTCCGTATCTGGTGGCGGGGTGCGCACTCGGGCTTTGTCTGCTCCTGCTGGCCGGATGTGGGCGCTCGCAATCCACCAACGAGGCGGCGCCCGACCAGCCTGCGCCCGGCGTGGTGGCCTATGTGGATGGCAGGCCGCTGAGCGAGGCCGAATGGCGGCAGGCGCGGGCCTATGCCCAGGCCACGCTCCTGCTCTTGGGCCAGCCCGGCGACCGTTTCGATGAGGCGGCCGTCTTCGACGGCTTCCTGGAGGATCGCCTGTTGGCGCGAGCCGCCGATGCAGCCGGCTTCGACCTGGCTGCCACCGCCGCCGCGAGCGAGGAACAGCGGCTGTTGCAGGTGGCCGGGGCGGATGCGAACAGGCTGGCCGAGGTCTTGGCCCAGGCCGGGCTGAGCCAGGCCGCCTGGGAAAGCGAGCTGGCCCGCAGCCTGCGCGCCGCCAGCTTTCTCGAAGATGTGGTTCTGGCGGATGTCGCCCCGCGCCAGCGCGACGACGAGCGCCGTCGCTATCTCCAGGGCTTGCGAGATGAGGCCAACCTGGTGGTTCTGGTCACGCCGCCGCTGTCCGAGGGTCTGGAACCCGGCCAGTTGGCGCCAGATTTCGAGCTGGTCGGGCTGGATGGCACGCCGGTGCGGCTGAGCGAGTGGCGCGGGCGGCCGCTGCTGGTCAATTTTTGGGCCACCTGGTGCGGGCCGTGCCGCCAGGAAATGCCGCTGCTGCAAGCGGCGGCAGAACGCTACGCCGATCAGGGTCTGGTGGTGGTGGGCGTGGATGTGGGCGAGCCGGCCGAGGCGGTGGCGGACTATGCCCGCGGCCTCGGCATCCAGTTCCCCATCCTGCTCGATTCCACCCAAGATGTCTCCGATCTCTATCGCGTCTATGGCCTGCCAACGTCATTCTTCCTCGACCGCCAGGGTGTGGTAGACTTCCACCTCATCGGCCCGCTGGACGCTCGCACACTCGAACGCCAGTTGGATTCGATCCTCACCCGTTGATCGACCTTTCACCCCCTTTCTATCATCATGCCAAAAGACCTTTACAAGCTGTTGCAGGTTCACCCTGAAGCAGACCAGGAAGGCATCGAAGCTGCTTACCAGCGGCTGGCGGCCAAGTTCGACCCTGCGACCGCCCCTGATGACCCCGTCATCGCCGCCGCCCGCCAGGAGATCGAGGGGGCCTACGCCGTTCTCGGCAGCCCCGCCGAGCGCGCCGCCTACGATGCCAGCCTGATCGCCGCCCCCGCCGCCGAAACCAGCGTCGAAGCTGACGCCCTGGCGAGCATCGAGACGCCAGCGGAAGCGGCCCCTGAAACTGCGACCGCGGCGCCGCCCCCGCCCGCCCGTCGCGGCGTGCCCTCCTATGCCTGGGTTGCCGCCGTGGCCGTGGCTGCCATCGCCATCATCGCCCTGGTTTTCGTCCTGCGCAACCGCAAACCGGGCGAGGAGCAGGCCGCCGCCAGCTCGACCGTGGTTGCTCAAGCGGCCACCGCTGCCCCCAGCCCTGCTTCTGTCGCCACGCCGGCTGCCACGCGTGCGCCTTTCCCCACCACCGATGCCAGCGGCCCCTACATCCTTCCGCCCAGCATCCCCAATTTCGCCGTCTCCGACCGCCCCACCCGCAGCCAGGGCGCAGCCACGGCGCCGGTGGTGATGTACGAGTGGTCGGACTATACCTGACCCTACTGCAAGCGCTTCCACACGGAAGTGCTGCCGCTTCTGGAAGAAGCGTACATCAAGACTGGAAAGCTACGGTTCGTCTACAAAGAATATCCTGTCGTCAACGGCGACCTCTCGGTGATCGCCAGCCTGGCCGCCCAATGCGCCGCCGATCAGAACCAGTTCGCGGCCATGCAAGATTGGCTGTTCAGCAGCGAGGACTGGAAAAACGAGCAGGCTGTGGCCAAAGTCAGCGAGGCGGCGAAGACACTCGGCCTCGACGGCGCCGCCTTCGATACCTGCTTCAACACGCAGGAGTCGTTACAGCCAGTGATCGAAGATTATCAGGAGGGCCAGAACTTCGGCATCCGTGGCACCCCCAACTTCGTCATCGACGGCCATTGGGTGCAGGGTCTGCTCTCGGCTGCGGAATTCAGCCGCATCATCGACGCCTTGCTGCTGGAAGCCGACACCGGCAAGCTCCCGGCGGATGTGGTGACGGTGACGCCGTCGCCCACTCCCGACACCAACTTCAATACCGACAGCGACCACACTCTTGGCGATCCCAAGGCGCCGATCACGATTGTGGAGTTCTCCGACTACCAATGTCCCTTCTGCCTGCGCCACTACCAGCAGACGCTGCCCCAATTGAAGGAGAAGTACATCGATACGGGCAAAGCCAAATACGTTTTCATGGATTTCCCCATCGATAGCCTGCACCCCCAGGCTCGCAAGGCGGCCGAGGCGGCGGAATGCGCCGGGGCGCAGGGCAAGTATTGGGAGATGCATGAGAAGCTGTTTGGCGATCAAGCAAGCTGGAATGGCAACGACAAGGCCGCCGATGTGTTCAAGCAATACGCTGCCGGTCTTGAGCTGGATGCCACTGCGTTCGCCGCCTGTCTCGATGGCGACCAGTTTGCAAACGAAATCGCTGCCGATCAGCAGGATGGGGCTGATGCAGGCGTGGAGGGCACGCCCGCTTTCTTCATCAACGGCCGCTTTGTCAGCGGCGCCCAACCCATCGAGGTCTTCCAGCAACTGCTCGACCAGTTGCTGGCCGAAAAGTCATGACACAACAGAGCGGCGGGCCAATCGGCCCGCCGCTCTCGCGTTAGAGCACTAACTTCTTAGGCTGCCAGGCGATTCTCGACCCGCTGACGTAGCAGCACCAGTTCGTCGCGATCGAAGCCCTCGATGGCCATCAAAAACGCTGAGAATGGGATTTGTAGACGAACCTTGGGCTCAGCTTTAAGCAGGTTGTAACGCAACACATCAGCTAATTGCCGTGCGTCGTCGCTGACGTCGGCAGCGCTCATCACCGGTGCTTTGGGTTCGTGGGCTGATTTTTTCATTTTGCCTTTTTAGCATAACGCTATGACATGCTGCAAGAAGTCATCTTCGCGTCCCTTCGCGCCCTTCGCGGATCACTACGCCGGCACAAGCTCCATCTCCCGCGCGGCCGGCATCTCTGCCTCCGGCGGCGCCCACATCTGCGCGATCATGCGGAAGATGTCGGACTCGGTGAGGATGCCGATGACATTGCCGGCCATATCCAGCACCGGCAGCCCGCTGATCTTCTTGTCCAGCATCAGTTTGGCCGCCTCGCGCACCGTGGCGGATTGTTGGATGGCAAGCGGGCGCGGGGTCATGATGTCGCGCACGGTCGTCTTGGCCAGCAGGTAGTTGATCTCCCAGATGCTAAGGGAGGTAGCCTGCGAGGGTTCGGCCCCGCGGATGTCGCCGCGGGTGACGATGCCGATCAGTTCGCCGTGCTCCACCACCGGCAGGCGGCGAATCCCGTAGCTTTTCATCAGGTGGTGCGCCTCGGCCAGCGAGGTATCGGGCGAGATGGTGATGACGTCGCGGGTCATCAGGTCTTTGACGAGGATGTTTTTCATGGTGGGGGTGCTCCTTTGCACTAGAGTCTCGGCCGGCGTCAGCGCCGCCGATCAGCTTCATTCTAGCCGCTCGGCCGGGTCGGGCGCTATGACGCGCGTCATAAGGCCCAAGCCAGCCGGCCAGCCAGCCAGCCAGACGAACCAGCGCCGGCGGCCCCAGCAGTCATCCCAACCCGGACGAACACCTACTCAACAGGCCCACATAACCCCAAGATAGCCTCTTTCATCGCCTGATGGATGGCGAAATTCCTGTCCAAATAGGACAAAGCTGCCAGCGCCGATGCGCGATTTCGGTCGTAGCCCTGCAAAAGTTCGGGCAATAGGGTGCTCATGGCCGGGAACCGCTGCTCGTACCGGCGCTCGATATTGAATTCATCTCCCCCCACCGCTGCCGCCGCCTCGATCCTCGCCGCCAGTTCCAGGATTCGGTCGACGGCGTAGCTTTGGATGAAGCGCATGGCCGATAGCTTTTCGCCGCGCCGATCCCGCGCCAGACCCACATACAGATTGGTGAGGGCCTCGCCAAGCAGCCATTCGCTGGAGGATTCTCGCTTCCGCTCGTTGGCGCGTTTCGGGAAGCCGATCGTCTCGGAGACGCCTTGTGCTTTCCAGACCACCCTTCCCGGCGAAAAGACCGCCTCCGCCAACTCATCTTCGTCGAATACAGCAAATTCGCAGAACACACCATCTTCATACAGGAACTTATAGCCATCGACCGTGTTTGCAAAGTAATACGCCGCCGGTGCACTTTCGGTCAGCCAACTCAAGTCTTCCAGATAGTGGGCTTTGCTTCCCTTCTTGACGATAACAAAGAAATCAAGATCGGAGAATTCATCCAGCCGCTTGAGTTCGATACCCACCGAACCAAGTCCAATCAGGGCCAGGGCGTCGGGCCGTTTTGACAAGGCTGCGCCAATTTGATCCAATCGGTTTAGCAGGTGTTCGGGTTGGTTCATCGGTGTCAATCGAGGGAGCTATCGAGCGCGCACATATCGGCAAACCTGGGCGCCGGTGCTGGCTCTGGCCGTCGACGCCAGGGTGAATGGGATCGCTTTTCCGTCTGCGGCGAAGATCGTTTTCCCCCCGCCGAGGATGATCGGCTCGATCGTGAGCAACAATTCATCGACAAGGTCGGCGGCGAGCAGCGACCGCACCATCGTGGCGCTGCCGTAGACGTAGATATAGCCGCCCGGCTGGCCGCGCAGAGCGGACACGGTCTTCACAAAATCGTCGCCGCGAATGATCGTGGTGGGGTTCCAGATGATGTCCTTCTCGGTCAGGGTGTTCGATACCACGTACTTCTGCACGCGGTTGATCCAGTCGGTGAAGGGGTCTCCCGACCGGCTGGGCCAAGCCGCGGCTGACACCTGGTAGGTGCGGCGTCCCTGCAAGAGGGCGTCGCTTTGGCGGGCGAGTTCACCATAGATGCCGCCCATCACGTCCGGGTCGAAATACTTCATCGACCAGCCGCCGTGCGCGAAGCCGCCATCCGTGTCCTCGCTCGCTCCCCCTGGCGCCTGTACGACGCCGTCGAGGCTGATGAATTCGGTGATGAGTGTTTTCATGGGGTCTCCTGAGTTGTTGAGAGTTTGTCCGCGTGCGCGTTAAGCCGCGGCCAAGACGAGGGGCGTTGACGCAAACAGGGGCACGACGCGCACGTTGTCAGGGTGTTGTTCGAGCTCCCAGAGATCATAGGTGGCTTGATGCCCCAGCCAGCTTTCGGCACTGCTGCCTAGCGCAATGGATAAACGCATCGCAATTTCCGGCGTCACGCGTCCGCGACCGTTTACGATCTTGGACAAGGTCTTACGGCTGATCGCCATCGCCTGCGCCGCCTCCGTGATGCTCACGCCCATCGGATCAAGCCACAAGCCCTTGATAATCTCGCCCGGATGCGGGGGATTGTGCATCTTCATCATCGTAGGGTTGGGATGCGCAGGTCGTCGACGTGAGGCAGCCTGCGACAGCTTCAGGCCGCTGGCCTGCTACCGTCAGCTATGGCAGACGCTCGCGCCGTTGTGGTTGGACGCGCCTTCAGCGGACGCTTGCCAAAGGCAGGCGAGACAGCCTGGATCTTAGCCAATGCCTCGCGCTCGAAAACGCGTTCACCACACACAGGACACTCGTAGAATGTCAGCGCGGGGACAATGTAGGTCTGGCCGCGATAGGCGCCTGTCCAATCACGGCAGACTGGTTTGATTTGTTCACTGCCACAGGTCGGGCAATGCGTGAT
The DNA here is from genome assembly GCA_019695115.1 of Caldilineales bacterium. GTDB lineage: Bacteria > Chloroflexota > Anaerolineae > J102 > J102 > SSF26. The sequence goes on from JAIBAP010000030.1 coordinate 46,304, forward strand.
CTGTAGTTTCATGAGCTTTATAAGGCTTTCTTGGATGAGACCAGAAAATAGCACCGCGCCTCCAAACGCGCCTTTTCATAGAAGGCGTATGTGCCAGCCAACACTCGTTGCCCGCGCCTAGCTTTCAATGAGTGTTTTGGGATACTGCTACAATCGTGCTGTTTCCAGCTACTTTCTGAACAACATATATTTTTTCGCCTGCAACATCAACATATAAGACTACACCAGAACCACTGAATTCTCCAGTCCCACTGCTATTTACCCAGACGCCATCCTGTCCACCACCCTCCCAAAAAATACGGGCATTAACATTTCCCCAGAGATCATTTCTTCTATCTCGAAGTAATAGACGATTAGTCATTTCTTGATCCTTTTATGTCTTTGAATTTAAACGAAAAAACCTTCCTATTCCAGAAGATGTTTTAGCTTCTAACTCGTCTCTTTCTCTTCTTGCCGAAAAATATACATCTTCGTCATATGAATAGATTTGCAGAATATTGTCAATTTCCTGCAATGCTCTTGCTTTATTTCCTAATTGACGAAAACAAAAAACAAGCATATTTCTAGTTTTTGATGATTCTTTGATCTCAAGTGACTTCTCAAACTGTCCAATGGCTTCTATTAGTTTTTCATGGTTGGTAGGCGAAAATATACTTGGATATTGGTCATAATGAATTCCAGACACAATACTCAAGGCTCCACGAAAAAAATATAACCTGGATTCGTGAATTTGAATATCTTGACTTGAAGGAAACAAAGTTTTGTAATTAAGAATTTGCTTCTCGAAAAGTTCTATCTTACGCTGTACCTCCTGCAGAAAGTGTTTTGACGGATTTTTTCCAGCTCTTCGCGCACTGTTCATATTTTCTGCGCTAAGGAAATTTACCAGTTCTTCGTCGTATATCTCCAGTAGTCTTAATTCAGTTTGTTGATTGGCACTCATAAAAATTCCTTGTTGTGCAAGATGCGAGCTAACGCCGGTCCCTGTCAACCGTACATTCTAAAGCCCCACCCTCCACGGCGCAAATCGCACGTGGGCGGTTGGGCGGAAGCCACCCCTCTGCCCAAGTGCGATCTGCGCCACCCAACCGCTTAAAAATCCGTATTTCCCCGTCCGCGCCCACAAGCCACGCCCACAACCGCCAGCCTTCAACGCAACCGCTTCTCCGCCTGCACAAACCCGCGCTCAGGCATGTCGGTCAGCGTAAAGCCCAGCTTGCGGCAAATCCGCTGCATGGCGGCGTTGTCGGGCTGGAAGGTGGCCATCAACCGCTCCACGCCCTCCTGCCGGGCATAGCCGATGGCCCGATCGAGCAGGGCGGTGCCCAGGCCGGTGCCCTGGAACTCATCGCCCACCAGCAGGCCAAAAGTCGCATCCTGGCTCCCGCTCAGCTTGTGCACACGGGCGACGCCAACGATGGCCTTCTTGCCCGAGGCCGGGTCGCTGCGTTCGGCTACGAGCGCCATCTGCCGGTCATAGTCGATGAAACACACCTTCACCAGCCGCTCGTGCGCCACGCGCTGCTCGAAACCCATCTGTTGCTCGAAGCGGCTGTACACCGTCTCTTCCGAGAGGCCGCGGTGGAACTCGACCATCAGCGGCTCGTCCTCGGCCCGGATCGGGCGGAAGAGGAAGGTCTCGTCCAGGGCGGGGACAGTGTGGGGCGCGACGTATTGGGTGGGGTAGGGGCGGACGGCCGGGCGCGGGAAACCCTCCTCGGCCAGATCGAGCGGGTGGACGAGCACGCGGGCATCCAGCGCCAGCAACCGCTCGGGCGAGGCCAGCAGCGGGTTGATGTCGATCTCGGCGATCAGCGGCTGCTCGACCACCAGCTGGCTGAAGCGCACCAGCAGCTTCTCCAACTCGACCTCATCCACCGGCGCTCGCCCGCGCACGCCCTTCAGCGCCGCGGCGATGCGCGTCTGCTCGACCATCCGCCGCGCCAGGGTGGTGGTCAGCGGCGGCAGGGCCAGGGCGCTATCCTTGAACACCTCGACCAACTGCCCGCCCGACCCGAACAGCAGCACCGGCCCGAACTGAGCATCGACGCTGCTGCCCACGATCAATTCGTAGCCATCCAGCTTCGCCATCGGCTGCACGGTCACACCCTGGAAGGCGGCGGCCCCGTAGCGCTCGCTCACCCCGGCCTGCATCTGCGCAAACGCCTCGCGCACCGCCGCTTCCTCGCCCAGGTTGAGCCGCACCCCGCCGACATCGGTCTTGTGGGTGATGGTCTCGGAGTGCAGCTTGACGACGACCGGGTAGCCGATGGCCTGGGCGGCGGCGGCGGCTTCGTCGGCGCTGGCGGCGATGCGCGTCTCGACGGTGGGGATGCCGTAGAGGGCCAGGACCTGCTTGGATTCGTACTCGGTCAGGATGGTGCGGCCCTGGTTGCGCACGCCGCGCAGGATGGCCTCGGTTTGCAGCTGGTTATCGACATAACGCGAGGGATCGGTCGAGGCAAGGGGTGTTTCGTATAGTGACCCCAGGTTGTCGGCGAACTGCCACATATAGTTGAAGACCTGGGCGGCGGTGTCGGGGAAGTCATAGGTGGGGATGCCGGCTCGGTTCAGGATCAACTCGCCCTCGGCCACCTTGTCGCCGCCCATCCAGCTGGCCAGCAGGGGCTTGTCAGAGGCATGGGCGTAGTTCACCAGTTGGCGGGCCGTCTCGGTGGGGTCGGTCATGGCTTGCGGCGTGAGGATGACCAGCAGGCCGTCGGCGGCGGGGTCATCGGCCACGATCTCCAGGCTTTTCGCATAGCGTTCGGGGTCGGCGTCGCCCAAAACATCGACCGGGTTGTTGTGGCTCCAGGCCGGGGGCAGAAAGGCGTTGAGGGCAGCCATGGTGGCGTCGCTCAGCACGGTCAGTTCGCCGCCGCCGGTGATGAGGGCGTCGGTCGAGAGCACGCCCGGCCCGCCGGCGTTGGTCAGCATCGTCAGCCGCCCGCCTTTGGGACGCGGCTGCTTGGCCAGCACCTCGGCCATGTGGAAGAGGTCGGCGATGCGATTCACGCGCAACACGCCCGCCCGCCGGAACGCCGCTTCCAGCACCTCGTCGCTCCCGGCCAACGAGCCGGTGTGCGAGGCGGCGGCTTTGGCGGCGGCGGCCGTGCGCCCGGCCTTGATCACGATGATCGGCTTGGTTAGCGCCACCTCGCGCGCCGCCGACAAGAAGCTGCGGGCGTCGCCCACCGTCTCCATGTAGATGACGATGGCGTGGGTGCTGGGGTCGTCGCCCAGATAGTCGATGAGGTCGCCCCAGCCCACATCCAGCATCGAGCCAATGGAGACGAAATGGCTGAAGCCGACGTGCTCGCGGTAGCTCCAATCGAGCACGGCCGTACAGAGGGCGCCGCTCTGGCTGATGAAGCCGATGTTGCCGCGGTTGGCCATGCTGGCGGCAAAGGTGGCGTTCATCCCCGACACGGGACTCATCACGCCCAGGCAGTTGGGGCCGATGATGCGCATGCGGCCGCCGCCAGCCCGGCCGCCGGCGATGTCCATGATCTCGGCCTCCAGCTTCGCCCCGGCCGGCCCCGTTTCCTTGAACCCGGCCGAGATGATGATCGCCCCCGGCACGCCCGCCTCGACGCATTCGGCGATGATGCCGGGCGCGGTGGTGGCGGGGGTGACGACGATGGCCAGATCGACCGGGTCAGGCACGGCGGCGACGCTGGGGTAGGTCTTGATGCCCAGGATGTTGGGCCGTTTGGGGTTGATGGGGAAGATGGTGCCGCCGAAGGGATGGCTGAGCAGGTTCCAGAGGATGGTGCGGCCCACGCTGCCCTCGCGCTCGGTGGCGCCGATCAGGGCCACGGTCTGCGGCGAAAAGATGGGATCGAGCGGGTGCCGGTCGCGGCGCAGAAAGTCGGCCGTAGGTGCGCCGGCCGCTGGGGAAAATGTGTTTTCAGGCATAGTTTTGATGGATGAACAGAGTAGATGACCTATTTCGTATAGTCATTGGCTACAAATACGCCACGAACCGTGACCCGTGAAAACCCCCTCCGCAATCTCCACGGAACACGCAACACGGAACACCTCACCCCTCATCCCACCCCCTCACCACCACCCGAAAAATATCGGACTCGGTGATGATCCCGGCCAGGCGGCCATCGGCGCCCAGCACGGGCAGGCTGCTGATCTTGTGTTGCAGCATGGTAGCGGCGGCTTCGCTGATGGTGGTAGTGGGGGAGACGGTGATCGGATCGGGGGTCATGATCTCGCCCACCTTCAGCCGGGCCAGCAGATAGTTCATCTCCCAGATACTGAGCGAGGTGGCGTCCGAGGCTTCGGCCCCGCGGATGTCGCCGCGGGTGACGATCCCCACCAGCCGGTCGTCTTCCATCACCGGCAGGCGGCGGATCTTGTTGGCGGTCATCAAGCGATGGGCTTCGGGTAGGGTGGTTTGCGGGCTGATGGTGATGACCGGGGTGGTCATCCAGTCGCGGACGAGGGTATGGCGCATGGCGCGGCGCTCCTGAGAAAAGGATATGCCCCTATTCTATGTCATCCCGACGCTAACGACCATTTCTGGCTTGCCCGTAGCGGCGAACTTTTGTCTTGTGCGGGGGTGCTCCTGGTGGCCGTCCGCGTTTGTCTGGGCGGGCGGCTTGAGGCTATACTCATTTTGCATGTGCGCAGCCGTATTCGTCGGCTGAAGCGCCTGCGGTTGAAGGATAGGTCGGATCTCGCCCATAGCGACCTGTCCTGTTTGTATACCCCATTTCTTGCGGAATAGCCATTCGGTGCTGCACCTCTTGGTGGCGTTGTTCGAGGAGTTGATTTGGTTATGACAGACCAACTGCCGCTCTCTAAAAGGCCTGCGAGCGATGAGCCAGGGCTGAAGATCTATTTGTTGGGACCTCTGCGCGTCCTGATTGACGGCGAGCCTCTGCCGCAGACCGATGCAGCCAGGCGCATGCGCAAAGTATTGCAGCTACTGGCCTACGTAGCGCTTATGGGTAGGAAAGGGGTGAGGCGCGAGAAATTGGCTGAGGACTTGTGGCCGCACGAACCCAATCGCACCCGCATTCTTAGCAGCTATGTGTCCACATTGCGCCGCGTCCTGGAGCCGCACCATCAGCGTGGTCACAGCCGCTACGTGGTGCAGAAGGGTGAGCGACTGTACTTGGAGGGCGGAGCGAGCCTGTGGGTGGATATGTGGACATTCATCGAACTGGCGCAAAAGGCCCGCCGTCTTGCAGCTAGATGCGATTTGGCCAGTGCCGCAGGCTACTGGGAAAGGGCGATCTCACTTTACGATGTCGAGGGCTTGCTGCCTGACGGCGATTTTTTGCCGGACGTAGTGGAGGTGATGCGCGAAGACCTGCGGCAACAATGGTTGGCTGGACTGCGCTCTCTGGCGCGCTATTATGCTGACCAGTCGAGTGAAGAGGAGCGACTGCGAGCGATCGATTTCTGGCAGAGGCTGTACGCAGGCGAGCCGCAAGACGATGAGGCTTATGAATGGCTGGCGGATCACTATCTCCAAACCGGTCAGATGAGGCGACTGCGGAGCCTGGAGCAGATGTGGGCCAGAATGCAGATCACTGATTACCAGGAAGGAAGATTCCCGTCTGCGTAGCATTTGCGTAACATCAGGTCGCTAAAATGGAACAACAGTTACCTATCTTACCCTTCCCATCACCACTCGTCCCCACCGTTTGGAACACGGAGAACTCACCATGAAAAATCAGCTATCGACATCAGGCCAACGTTCGGGCCTGGCCCTCTTGTCCTTGTTCGTCCTTTTTGCCGGCGCCCTCTGGCTCAGTGGTTCGTTTTCCGCTCTTCTCTCGCCGCCATCGGGCGTGAGCACGAGTTATGCGTGTGATGGCGCCCTGGCAACAGAAGCCGAGATTGCGGCCTCTCACGGTCTCTCGGTCGAAACCATCCAACTGTTGCATACACAGCGCGGGCTGAGCAACGAAGCCATTTGCGCGATGCCCGCTGACAAACTGGCCCGTGCGGTTGAAAAAGCCAGCCATCCCAAGCCCGATCATCCTGACGAAGCAGTAGCCTTCCGGCTCCTGCAACTGCGGGATGAGAACGGCGTCATCCCGGAAGATGGTCTGACCAAAGCCGTCGAGCATATGGAGGCGATGCGCGGGGTCTCGGCGCAACAGGCGGGTTCGGCGGGCATCGAACCGGGGGATTGGACGTGGTTGGGGCCGGGGAACATCGGCGGGCGGGTGCGATCGATCGTCATTCATCCCACCAATCCGAGTCTCATGTGGGCCGGTAGTGTATCGGGCGGCATCTGGAAGACAACCGATGCCGGGGCCTCGTGGCTCCCGGTGGATGACTTTATGGCGAACCTGGCCGTTGCCACTCTGGTCATGCAGCCTGGCAACCCGAGTATCATGTATGCCGGGACGGGCGAGGGTTTCTACAATGGCGACGGCATCCGCGGGGCTGGCGTCTTCAAGAGCACCAATGGCGGTTCGACCTGGGCGCGGCTCGCCTCGACGGCCACTTCAGATTGGTTTTACGTCAACCGTCTGGCGATTTCAGCCAACGGAGCGGTCATTCTGGCCGCAAATGATACCGGCATCTGGCGGAGCACGAATGGCGGCACGAGTTGGGCGCTGCGTCTGGCTGACTGGCGAGTCAAGGACATCGACTTCCACCCCACTAGCAACACCAAGGCCATCGCCAGCGGATCAGAAGGCATGGCCTGGTACTCCACCGATGGCGGGCTGACCTGGAACATGGCCAGCGGCTTGCCGTCGCTGGACTGGCTGGGGCGGGTGGAAGTGGCCTATGCCCCCAGCAGTCCCTCCACAGTGTATGCTTCGGTAAGCCAGAATTCGGGTGAAATCTGGCGGAGTACAGACGGAGGGCAATCCTATTCGCTCCGCAGTACCGGTTACAACTATCTAGGTGGCCAAGGCTGGTACGATAACATCGTCTGGGTGGATCCCAGCAACGCCAGCAAGCTGGTTGTGGGAGGGATCGATCTGTGGCGGAGCACCGATGGCGGCGCCACCCTCACGCAAATCAGTCAGTGGTGGTCTGCTCCTGCTTCTGCTCACGCCGATCATCATGCGATTGTGGCCAAACCTGGTTTCAACGGCACCACCAACGCAACCGTCTACTTTGGCAATGATGGCGGGGTCTACCGCGCCAACAATGTCTACACTGTCAGCGGCACAACCGGCTGGCAGGAATTGAATAACAACCTGGGGATCACCCAGTTCTACGGCGCCGCCGGCAACCCCACCAGCGGCGTGATCGTGGGCGGCACCCAGGATAACGGCACCCTCCGCTATACGGGCAATACCGAATCCTGGACGACGATGTTCGGGGGAGACGGAGGCTTCGACGCCGCCGATCCCACCGACCCGAACTACTTCTACGGTGAATACGTCTATCTCTCGCTGCACCGTAGCACCAACGGGGGGGCAACGTCCGACTGGATCTATTCTGGTCTGGGCGATGCTTTCTCGTGCGCCAACTTCATCGCTCCCTTCATTCTCGACCCCAACAATGCGAATACGATGTTGGCGGGCGGGTGCAGCTTGTGGCGAAGCACAAACATCAAGGCCGCTGTGCCATCGTGGTCGTCGATCAAGCCATCCCTCGGCAGCGCCATCAGCGCCATCGCCGTCGCTCAAGGCAATTCCAGTATCATCTGGGTCGGTTACAACGACGGCAGCGTCTACAAGACCACCAACGGAACCGCGGCCTCGCCCACCTGGGTGCGGGTTGACACAGGCAGCCCTGGGCTTCCCTATCGCTATGTGACCCGATTGACCATCGATCGGACCAATCACAACCTGGTTTATGCCACTTTCGGCGGCTTCAGCGCCGATAATGTCTGGCGCACCACGGACGGAGGCGCCACTTGGAGCGACATCACCGGCTCTGGGGCGACCGGCCTGCCCGATGCACCCGTCCGCAGCCTGGTGATCCATCCCACCAATGCCAACTGGCTGTATGTCGGCACCGAAGTTGGAGTCTTTGCCAGCGAAAACGGCGGGGCTGCCTGGTCGCTGCCGCAGGACGGCCCAGCCAATGTTTCGGTCGACGAGCTGTTCTGGATGAACAACACTCTGGTGGCGGCCACACACGGACGTGGCCTCTTCAAGGTTGGGGTAGGCGGTCCCCCGGCGCGGGTGACGGTGGTTGGCGCCTTCACCGCCGATGGCAATTGGAATCAGAAATCGGTCTTTGCACCAGGCGACCCCATCCAATGGGTGCTGGAGGTGCAGAACGATACCGGCCAGGACGCACCGGTTGAACTGACTTACGATGCGCGCGGCCCACACAACGAGGCGGTTGCCTACTGGCACGGCACTGTCACCACCGGGCCGGGGGTGTGGTGGTGGGGGCTGCCGGGCACGGCTCCAAGCGGGCTTGACGGTACGCACACGTTTGCTGGCGCCGGTCTTTACCAGGGCTTCCCATCTCAAGCCTCCACAACCTATGTAGTCGGCTCGAACGACGTCATCTTTGCTGATAGTTTCGAGGCCAGCGACTGTCAATCATCCCCATGGTCAGCCTGTGTCACCGACGGTGGCAACCTGAGCTTTGGCAGCCCTGCGCTCAAATCGCCTGGGAATCGCAGCTTGCGCGCTCTGATCAACGACAACCAGTCTCTTTATGTGGTCGATACACGACCGAATGCTGAAAGCCGCTACCGAGCGCGTTTCTACTTCGATCCGAACTCGATCCTGATGGCCAGCGGAGACAATCACTACATCTTCTATGGCTATAGCGGGACTTCTAAGATCATCCTGCGTCTACAGTTCCGCTACTACAACGCCAAGTACCAGATCAAGGCAGGGCTTCTGTCCGATGGTTCAACCTGGACGAGCAGCAGTTGGCTCGCCATCAATGACGCGCCGCACGCAATCGAGTTCGACTGGCGAGCGGCCACAAGTGCAGGCGCCAACAACGGCGGGCTAACTCTCTGGATCGATGGCGTGCAAAAGGCCAATCTCACCGGCATCGACAACGACACGCTCCGATTCGACCAGCTTCGCCTCGGTGCGGTTGTTGGCGTCGATACCGGGACGCGTGGCACCTATTACTTCGATGCTTTCGATTCCCGTCGCCAAAGCTATATTGGCCCGATCCCCAGTGATGGAGGTTCCACGTACGAAAACGGGCCTATAGGTGTGCCGGCCAGAGTCGCAGCGCCGCCGGAAGAAAGCGCGCCCGACGTCGGAGTTGAGGCAGATGAGGAAGCGGTGCTGGTCGCTCCGCCTTCCGGTTTCGCCCTGGCTATCCCGCCTGCTCTTGAATCGCGGGCAGGTGCAGTCGTCGATGTTCCGATCTCCCTCTCGTTTGGCAGCGGCGAGGTAGCCGGCCTGGGCTTCTCACTGACCTACGATCCGTCCTGGCTCAGCTTCGACCCGACCGACGCCGACAGCGATGGCTTGCCCGACGCCATCAGCTTCAAACTGCCCGGCGCCTTCGACGCCACCGTGACATGGGACGGGAGCAGCCCCAATGGTGAGCTGCTCATCAGTCTGGAGAACATCACTTCGGACAAGCTCATGGGTGTAGAGGGCGCTCTGCTCACGGTTAGCTTTGCTACTGCTGCGCCTGAGGCGATGGTCGAGACGGTCGTTGACATTGGCGCTAGCGGCGCTTGGGTCGCCGATGCTGAAGGAATCGCGTACCCCATGCCAGCGACTCGTGGCTCGGTGCGTATTTCCCCCTTGCTTCGCCCCGACGTCCCCTAACCCACGAATAGCGAGGGCGGGCCACAAGTCCCTGCCATCGCAGAGATAGAAGAAGCTCCTGCAATCAGGCTTCGACCTGGTCGCAGGAGCTTCTCTTTCGTTTGCGTCTGACGCTTCGGTTGGGCGCTTCAGATAAACACGATCTGCGCCCCCTCGGTCATGTCCATGAAATCCCCGGCGGTGACGATGTCGAGCACGCCCTCGATGAAATCCTCCTGCTTCAACTCGAACATATCCACCGACATCTTGCAGGCATAGAGCCTGGCCCCGGCGTCCACCAGCATCTGCAGATACTCGCGCACGGTGGGGACTTCCAACGCCGCCATCTTGTCCTTCATCAGCTTGGTGGCGAAGGCCGTCATGCCGGGCAGCACGCCCATAATGTTGGGGATGCCCAGGTTCTCGTTCTTGACGCCCATCATGCTCATCTTCATGCTGGTGTTGGCCACGGGCGCGATTTCCAGGTGATCGACCCGGGCCTCGCGGATCATGTCCATGCCCCAGAAGGTGAAGAAGATGGTGACATCGATGCCGTTGCCCAGGGCGGCCCAGCCCATCACCAGGGCCGGGTAGACCATATCCAGGGTGCCCTTCGAGCAGATAAAAGCGACATGGCGGGTGTCGCCATTTGGTGTAGACATTTGATTTTCTCCGTAAGGAATGTTTGTATGTTTGGATTGCCTGTAAGCGTTCACCTTAGAGGTGTGAAGTAGAGGTGCGACGCACTTCACCATTCACATGAAGTCGCTCAAAGTGCGGCGCACCTGACACGCATCACGTTTCACGCTTCACGGAACACGGAACACGGAACACGCATCACACGCATCACACGCATCACACGCATCACACGCACCCCTCCGGCTTGCCCAGCCCGGAGATGCGGGCGACCTTCTTGGCCGGGCCTTTGGGGAAGAGGGCGAACAACTGCTTGGTGTCCACGCCCGCCGCGGTTGTGATCCGGCGCAGGGTGGGCGATTTACCGGTGGCGCCGGCGTCTTTCCGGCAGAAATCGATCACCTTCCAGTGGTCGGGCGTCAGGGCCGGGATGCCTTCCTCCGCGGCCAGCGCCGACGCGATCTCGGGCGTCCATTCGGCGGAGTTGGTCAGAAAACCTTCGTCATTGACCTGCACGGTCTTTCCGGCAATATCACGGGTTGCCATAGTTTTATCATCCTTTTTTGATGAGGGGGATTGGTTATTGGGGATTGGTTATTGGAGATTGGTTATTGGAGATTGGTTATTGGGGATTGGTTATTGGGGATTGGTTATTGGAGATTGGTTGGATGCGAACGATCAAATAACCACTAACCAATAACCACTAACCAATAACCACTAACCAATAACCGCCAACCGATCAATTTCTACCTGTTGTACTCGGCGCATTCTCCGCCCCTACGGCCTTCAACATGCCCAGGGTCACGGCCAGGCCGCGGCGCACTTGCGGGTCGCGGAACTGCTTGAGCAGGCCCCACACCGAGGTGTTGACCTCCTGCGGCTGGGCCTCGGCCTGGCGCACGCCGTGGGCCAGGTTCTGCACCGTCGCCATCACCTCCGGTTGGGTCATCTCCTTGACGGTGGTGAGGATGGTGACGACGTTCTCGCCCAGTTGGCGGATGTCCTGCGGGCCGAATGCGGCGACGATATTGTCCGAGATTGTGCGCGCCTCTTTCAGGGCCACGAAATAGCCGCGGCGGTCGAGGTCATCGAGCGTCGTCACGGCGCTGGCCACGGCCTCGTTGGCGATGGGCGTCAGGTCGCTCAGTAGGTCGCGGGCGCTTTCCAACTGGTCCAGCAGATATTCCAGGTTGCGCGTGTTGCGCGCCAGCCGCTTGAGCAGATACAGCAAGTCCTCGAGCTGAAAATCGCTCTCGATTTCTGCCAACTGCTCGACCGAGGCCAGATAGACATCATTGACGATCGGCGTCAGATCGGCCTTCAGCTCGTCCCATTCGCGCTGCCGCCGTCGCTGCTCCTCGACATACTCCGCCAAAACCTGCATCTGCGCCGTCAGCGCATCCAGCTTACCTTCAAGCGTAACTTCTTGTTTCATCTTCAAACCTCCGCTTCTGATTACCGATCACTGCTCACTGACCACTGACCACTGCCCACTGACCACTGACCACTGACCACTAATTCCACTTTCCCGCCATCTGCATCTGGGCCGTGATCGGCATCGGCTTGCCTTTCAACAAAATGTTCCAATACATCCAGCGGAACAGCACCTTGCCCCAATGGTTGATACGCGACTCTTGTAGCAGCGAGAACGGCCCGGCGCCAGGGAGCGGGAACTTGCCGGGCAGCGGCTCGACATCGTAGTTGAAGTCGATCAGAAAACCCTTGCCGAAGCCAGATTCGATATAGCAGTTGGCGTGGCCATCGAAAGTGGGGCGCAGGTCCAGGCCATCGATGTAGCGCAGGAAATTCTCGATGAAGACATCGCCCTGGAAGTGGGCTACCGAACCGGCCTTCGAGCTGGGCAGGTCGGTGGCATCGCCCAAAACGAAGACATTGTCGTAGTTCTGCGCCTTGAGCGTGTGCCTTTCGGTGGGGACGAAGTTCAACTCGTTGCCCATGCCCGAACGGGCGATGACCGGGTCGCCCATATTCACCGGGATACTCACCAGCAGATCGTACTCGACCTCAGTGCCATCATAGGACGTGATCTTCTTGCCGTCGGGGTCCACCTCCATGATGTTGAACTCTGGCACGACCCTGATATTCTTCTCTTCCAACAGCCCACCCAGCCGTTCCGAAGCGCGTGGCTTGGTGAAAGCGCCCGGCAGCGGCGTCACCAGCGTCAGATCCACGCGGTCGCGCAGACCTTGCTCATGGAAAAACCAGTCGGCCAGGAACATGAATTCCAGGGGCGCCACCGGGCATTTGATCGGCATCTCGGCTATGCTGAGCACCAGGCGACCGCCGTCCCATTTGCGCAGCGCTTTTTGCAGCGCCACGGCGCCATCGACGGTGTAGAAGTCGAAGATGCTCTGGCGCCAGCCGTGCTCCATCAGCCCCGGCGTCTCCTCGGGCACGACGCGCGAACCGGTGGTGATGATCAGGTAGTCATAGCTCAGCGTCCGCCCGTTCTGCAGTTGCACCCGGTTCTTGTCCGGCTCGATGACCTCGATCTCGGCGATGATCGTCTCCACCTGGCGTGGCAGATAGTCGCGGCGCGGGCGCTGCACATCCTCCCGGCTGTAGATGCCGAAGGGGATGAACAGAAAGCCGGGCTGGTAGAAGTGGGTTTCGGACTTGTCGACGATCGTGATCTTCCAGCCGTTGTTCAATTCGTGCGCCAGTTTGTTGGCGACAATGGTGCCGGCGGTCCCGGCGCCGAGGATGACGATGTGTTTCATGGGGAGTAGGGAGTGGGGAGTAGGGAGTAGGGAGTAAGGAGTAGGGAGTAGGGAGTAGGGAGTAGGGCGCTCTCCGTGTACTTCATCACTTCATTACTTCATCACTTCGTCGCTACCGCGTCTGCGAGATTTCGGCGATGCGGTGGAGTTTGCTCAGAAGCTGGCTGCGCTCGTTGGCGATGTGAGCAAAGATGTCGGCGAGGCGTTGGACATACTGCAAGGCCCGCGCCTGCTCCTCGCGGCTCAGGTGGTGGACGTCGTGCAGATGGCGATGGATGAGATCGGGCGGGAGAGCCAGGTCGGCGGCGATAGCGGCGATGCCGGCGTCGGTGGGCGGCCAGTCATCGGGCGCAACACCCCCCACCACCAGCATGGCCCGGATTTCGTTGCCCACACGGATCATGCCCCGCGCGCACAGCAAACCCAGGTGGCTGCGTTGGAAGCGCGGGGCCAGACCGGGTTCCTGCCCCAACCTCACCCACAATTCCAGACAGCGATGCCGCCCCACCTCGGTGCTCTCGGCCGCCTGGAACAGACCGCAGGCATTGCTGGGCTGCGTGATCGGCCGGCCCTCCAAATCGGTCAGGACGATCATCACCCCCAACAAAGCGGCAAAGCTATCCTGGAGCTGTTGCAGGCAATCGACCGGGAACAGCTGCCGGGCTTCGGCCCAATCCGCCGGTGGCGCCAGCGGCGTTCGCTCCGCCCACACGGGTGCGGCCCCACTGTGGCTCTGCAACCAGCTTTCGATCTGCTCCCGCTCGAAGCGCCACTGGTTGCCCACCCGCGCCGCCGGCAGACTGCCGGCCTCGACCATGCGGTAGATGGTGGTGCGGTCTACCTTGAGGAGGTCTTGCAGCTGGCGGGTGGTGAGGAAATCGGGCATTTTGTGCAGTCTTTCACAAACTGATGCCCAAGCATAGCACACCCTCTTGGCGCCGGATATGATCTAAGTCATAGTTGGCGCATCATTTCCCACTTGATGTAACCCCGTGCACACAATGCAGCAAATGTCGGTGACCCGCGCCGGCAGGGGTGGCTCGCGGACAGGGCCGGAGTGATGTCGCTGCGCTCAGCCGGGTGCGGCCAGGGCGATGGCCGCGAATGGGCAGGCGTCCAGGCAGACAAAGCAACGCTGGCAACGCGCCGTATCGACGATGGGCGCCTCGTCGCGGTCGATCCGCAGGATGGCAAGGGAGCGGCAGGCGCGCAGGGCCGGGCAGGGGGCGCAGTTCTGGCAGCGGGCTTCGTCGATAGCGGGGTAGCACCGCAGGCTGAGCATGGCTAGCGGCCGTTTTGCAGGGCGTGCAATTGGCTGCGGAGTTGGCGCAGGGTCAGGGCCACGCCACCCAGCTCGGCATCGAGCGCGGTCACTTTCTCGTGCTCGCTGCGGATGAAGCGCGTGTAGGGGGCGATGGCCTCGCGGATCTCTTGCAACGAGCGGGCCAACTCGCGCTCGAACTGCTGCGTCATCGTCTCCAGGAGCCGCGTGCGCACCGCCTCGATCTTGGCGTCCAGGTCGTCTTTGGCGCGGCGACGGCGCGCGGGCAAAATGAACAGCCCGGCAATGGCCAGGCCGCCGGCGGCCAGGATGCCGAGCGGGTCGAGGGCGCGGGTGAGCAGGTGGAGGAGGAGGGCGCCGAGGCCGACGGCGCCGATCTCGACCGCGCCCATGGTCGTCAATGAGTTGCGCACCGACTCGCTAAGCGCCCGCGCCTCGGCCTGATGGTCGTAGGTGGCCACGACCTCGCGGGCGGCGCGGCCCACCGACTGCAACAGTTGCTGGCGGTTGATGTCGAAGCTGCCGCCGACCTCGCCCAGCACCCGGTCGCCATACTGCGCCGCCCGGCGGTTCAGATAGCCGGTCACATCCTGCCACTGCCGGTAGTTGCGCTCGATCATCCAGTCGATGAGGTCGTTGACCTCGGTTTCGATGCGCTGATGGGTGTCGGCGACGACCTGCTGCTCGAACTCGGCCCGCAGCCGGGCGCTGTTGAGCAGGTCGAGGAAGCGGCCCATGCGGATGGTTTCCTCGAAAAAGCGGTCGCCGCGCAGCCGCAAATCCTGGAGGATGTTCTCGATGCGGCTGAGACGGAAACGAAAATCGTGCCGCATGTCGGCGGCATAGGCGTCCAACTGGCCGTCGACGTGCTGCAAGGTGGCGAAGTCCTCGTCCAGCAACTCCAGGCGCTGCTTCAGCAGGTCGAGATAGGCGGATTGCAGCCGCTCGGCCACGCCCAGGGGGCTTTCCAGCTTCAGTTGCAGCCGTTGTTGCTGGTCGAGCGTGCGGAGGATGTAGGATTCCAACTCCTCGAAGCGCGAGGCGGCCAGCAGGCGGGGGCGGTCGGCGTCGTCGGCAGCGCGGGCGCGCTGCGCCAACCGCACCGAGACCGGGAAGATGCGCGGCACCGCGCCCAGCACGCCCGCCGCCTGGTCGCGCACGAAATCCACCACCTGGTTGATACTGGCTTCGTCCTCGAGGATGTCGATTTTGTTGATGACGATGACGACCTTCTTGCCCCAGTCGCGCACCAGCTGCATGAACACCCGCTCGCTTTCGCTGAAGGGGCGGTCGGTGGAGGTGACGAACAGGATCAGGTCGGCGCGGGGGACGAAGGCTTCGGTGATCTCCTGGTGGCGCTGGATGATGGCGTTGGTGCCAGGGGTATCGACGATGTTGATCTCGCGCAGCCACTCCACCGGATAGCTGACCCGCAGCAGAAACGGCTCGATCTGCTCGGCGGTGGAGCGGGGGCCGTAGGTGAGGACGTGGATCTGGCTGGTGGTGGGGGTGACGCCTTCATCCAGGAATTTCTGCCCCAACATGGCGTTGATGAAGGCCGATTTGCCGCTATTGAATTCGCCCACGACGACGAGCAGGAAGAACTCGTCCAGTTGTAGCCGGGTGCGGGCCAGCAACTCGCGCTCGCTCGCCGGCGATTCGATGCGCACGGCGATGCTTTCCAGCCGCGTGAACACCTCGCGCTCACGCTCCAGGATCTGGTGCTGTGGCGGCGTGAGGATGTTCTGCATGGTCGGGCGCCGTCTCAGGCTTTGACCAGGTCTTCCAAGAGGACGACGCCGTCGTGCCCCAAAATGGTCAGCATCTGGTCCAGCTCTTCGACGCTGAGCTGCGGGCGCGCCTCCATGCCCGGATGCCGGCGGGTCCAGGCCAGCAAGTCGGGGGCGTAGTCGAAGCGCGAGGCCAGGTCGATGGGGTAGCGGCCAGGGTTGGTGCCGATCCAGTGCACCGGGCCAACGCGAGCGGCGATCTGTTGCCAGGCCTGGGCGCCGGGCAGGTCGGGCGTGAGGGTGAAGTTGGCCAGCAATGAGAACACCACCGGCAGGCCCTGGGGGATGTAGGGGAGGAAGCCGGCCAGGAATTGCAGGCTGTCGTCACAGTTGAACGGCAGCCACAGCGGCAGCAGGTCGGACCTGAGGGCAGCGGTGGGGTTGATCTGGCTGAAGCATTCGAGCAAGAGGCCCTGCGGTTGGCGCTCGTGCAGCCGTGCTTCCCACAGATAGGCGGTGTGGGCCAGCAGGCTGAAGTCTTCGGGGTGGGCGCCGTGGATGTTGCGGCTTTGGTAGCCCTCTTCGGCGGCAAAACGCCGCACGGCGTCGCCGAGTTCGGTTGGCGCGCCCCATTCGCTTTCGCGTTGGCTGACCAGGTCGAAACTATCGTCCAGCCGCCAGCCGCCCTGGTGCTTGCTGCGCAGCCGCTGCAGCCAGGCGTCCAGTTCGTCGCTGCCTTCCAGGTAATCGTCGAAATCGTAGCCGCCCAGCCCACCCACCTGGAAGAAGTGGCGGTCGTCGATCTGGTATTGCATCCAACTGAAGCTGCAATCGACGCTCAAGAGGACGCCGCCGGGCGCCAGATGGGCGCGGATGAAGCGGCGATAGGCTTCGGGCAGGTCGAGGAGCTTGAGGCGGACGTGGTTGACCTCGGCGACCAGGAAACGGTCGTGGATGGGGTCGAAGTGGTTGACGGCCAGCAGGGTGGGGTCGTTCTGCAGGATCGGTTCGATCAGCCGGGCGCCGTGGGCCTGGTAGCTGAGGACATCGTCGGGGTCGGTGCGGTCGGCAAAGCTGAGGACGAAGTGGGAGGGGAGGAAGGGGATGTGGAGGAGGCCGGCCAGGTAGGCTACGGCCCCGTTGGGCGCCCCGATCAGGATGGCAGGGTAGCCGACGCCGTTGGCGGCGCGGCTGTAAGCGCCCACGGCCTGCCGCGCCAACCCCTCGCCCGTGACATAGGGCGCCAGTTCAGGGTCGAGGCCCGAATCGCGCACTGCCCGGCCCACCAGCCACTGCACAGCCGCGTCGGGCAGTTGGGCGGCCAGGCGGGCCAGCCGCGTCTGCAAGGGGTTGCTGCGTTGGGGCAGGCGCCAGCCATCGCCCAGGGCCGCAGCGGCGGCGTGCAGCACGGCTGCCGAGCTGGATTCGGTGGCTTCGCGGATGCGGGCGTAGGGCATGGCTGGAGGTGGCAGTCTATGGCAAGCGGATGTCGATCACCATGGCGATGAAAAGCAACGCCAGTTGCAGCAGCGAGAATTTGTAGAGGCCCCGGGCGGCGGCATTGGTGCGTTGGCGGCGGATGCGATAGGCGTCGCGCAGGTGGAGGAGGCTGAGCGCCAGCGCCGCCAGGAAGTAGAACCAGCCGAAGATGCCAAGCGGGGTGAGGGCCAGCATGAAGACGACGTAGCCCCACGAGTAGATGAGGATCTGGCGATAGGTGGCTTCTTCGCCGGCCACAACCGGCAGCATGGGCACGTCCACGCGGGCGTAGTCGCGCTGCACCATGAGGGTGAGCGCCCAGGTGTGGGGCGGAGTCCACAAGAAGACGATGCCGAACAGCGCCCAGGCGGTGGGAGCCAGCCCGCCCGTCACGGCCGCCCAGCCCACCAGCGGCGGGATGGCCCCGGCGACGCCGCCGATGGTGATGTTGTGCGGTGTGCGGCGTTTGAGCCAGAGGGTGTAGATGAAGATGTAGTAGAGGGCGCCGATCAGCGAGAGGACGGCGGCCAGCAGGTTGACCTGGGTGCTGAAGACGAGGAAGGCCAGGGCGCAAAGCGAGATGCCGAAGGCGATCACCCGGCCCGGCTGCACCCACCCGGCCGGCAAGGGCCGGCGTTTGGTGCGGTACATGAAGCCGTCGATATCGCGGTCGAAATAGTGGTTGAGGGCATTGGCCCCCCCTGCCGACAGCGCCCCACCAATGATCGTCCATAGCAGCAAGTTCAGGTCAGGCGCCCCCCCGGCTGCCACGAACATGGCCCCGATGGTGGTGATGAGCAGAAGAAGAATGATTTTCGGCTTCATCAGCGCCAGGTAGACGCTGAGGATCCCTGGCCGCCGAGCGCTGATGGCAGCGGACGGCGGTGCGGATTCGGTTGCGTCGGGCGGGAGGATATGGCTGACGGTGGACATGGGTCAGGGTGGCCGGACACTAGCTGGGGCGGCGTGGGTGGCGGTTGTCAGTTTAGCGGAGCACGTCGGCTTTGAAGATCATGTCGCCGAGGACAGCCAGGGCGCAGGAAAGGGCGAGGATGTTGAGGACATGGTAAGTCCCCGGCACACGGCTGTAGGGTTCGCCGAGAAGGACGGTGAAGATGAAGGCGTCGAGGACGACGGCGAGCAGGATAGCGAGGATGATGACGACGTAGCGTTTCATGCAGCAGGCTCCGAAAGGAAAGGAGGGCGAGGGCAGCGCCAGTGAACGTCGAGGCGCACGTGATCATTTGCGCATCGCTTCACATTGTAGGCGGTGGGGGGGAGGGTTGTCAAACAAGGCCGTGGGCTGCGCTTCTGCTTTGCCAGCACTCAGGCTGCGTCAATGCTCCTGCTGGAGGCCAGGCAGGAAGGTTGGCCGCCCGAGGTGCAGACAGCCGCGCAGTCTCTAGCTCTGGCCCCCGCATTACCAGCCTCTTGTTCTTCGCTCTCACGCAGCGGGTGCTATAATCCCTGCCGCCGCTCCCACCCCAGCCCTGGAGGAACATGCTTTGAACGTCACTTTGCTCGCCCACACCCAGATCAACCCGGCGCTAGAGGCCGATCACCCCGTGTTGCGCGGGGCCGGCACGCCGCCGGAGGGAATGATCGAATACGCAGGCCGCATCTGTTATCGCTCGGACGGGTTGATGGGCAAGAACCCCGGCTTTATCAGCGCCCGCGTGCGCGAGGGGCACGAAGATATCGTCGAGCATGTCCGCTTTGTCTTTCGGGTGGAGGGGACACCGCTGAATGACACCATTCTGACCTTGGCCAGCCAGCCGACGGTTCACTACACCGACCTGGGCGGCGGCGCCTGGGTGTTCAGCCTGAATGCCCGCAACGTCCGGGATTTTTGGGTGCAGTCGCGCTCCGAGATGGCGCAGGAAATGGCGCGCCAGGCCAATGGCGTGACGCCAACGGTCTTTCTCGATGTGGTTGGCTTCAGCGCCGGGGTGGCGGAAGAATGAAAGTCACACTGCTGGGCTATGTGCCCATCGAAGGCTTGCCGGAACCGGAGAAGCACGGCGCGGCGACGTTCCTGATCGAGGGCATTTCGCGCACGTGCAGCCACCAGATCGTGCGTCACCGGCTGGCCTCGTTCAGCCAGGAATCACAGCGCTATGTCAGCCTGGAGAAGGGCGGCTGGCAGGCGGTGACGCCCCCGGCCCTGGCAGCCAGCCCAGAGGCCCAGGCCGTGCTGGCAGATGCCTGGGCGGACTTGCAGATCGCCTATGCGCGGCTGCGTGAGGCAGGCATCCGCAAAGAGGACGCCCGTTTTCTGCTCCCCAATGCCGCCGAGACGCGGCTGGTGATGACGATGGATTACGCGGCGCTGCGCCACTTTTTCTGGTTGCGTCTGGATAAGGCAGCGCAGTGGGAGATTCGCGCCGCCGCCGAGGAGATGTTGCGGCTGGTGGTTCCGCTGGCGCCGGCGGTTTTTCAAGACATTTGTGATGTTTTTGGGATTGAGGGGAAGTAGGGGGGGGGGAACAAGTAGACAGGTAGACAAGGGCGGGATGGTGGGGCTGGTTTAGATGTGATATTTCGTATAGTCAAGGACTACAACTATCGCTTCAGCCCAAACCACATTCAACCACCAGCGCCAACGCATCACGCATCACTGACTCACGTATCAAACAAGACCCGCGCTGTCCAGGGTTGGTTGGAATCCGGCGGCGGGGGGGCGATGGCCAGGTCGTGATAGGTGACGGCTTTGATGTGGGCCAGGTGGCTGCGACCCTGGCGGCCGATGGCCAGAGCCTGGAGGCTCGGCCCGGCGGCGGTGGCGTCCATCCGCTCGATCCAGAACTTCTGGAAGGCGATGTTTTCGGTCTCGCTCAGCCAGAGCAGACGGCTGAGCCAGGCGACCAGCAGGCTTTCGTCGTCCGCGGCTTCGACCTCGACCCGGTGCTGGACGGTGGGGCCGTCGCTTTCGGCTGCGCCCTGGAGGGCAAACATGGCCACGCCAGCGTGGGCGAACAGTTCGGCGCGGGTGGCGCCAAAGACGCGGATGGCCCAGTCGGCGGTGTGGGGCAGTTCTTCGAAGCGCGGCGCGGCGGGTGGCTGTGGGTCGGCGGCGAGGAGGTCGGCGGCCAGGTCGCGGTCGCGGCTGATCTGGGCGGTGAGGGCGTCGAGGCCGGGGAAGCGGGTCTCGTCGCGCAGGCGGGCGACGAAGTCCAGCCGCAGGCAACGGCCGTAGAGCTCGCCCTCGAAATCGATCAGGTGGGCCTCGATAGTGCGATGGAAGCCGCCGACGGTGGGGCGCACGCCGATGTTGGTGACAGCCGGGTGGCGGCGTCCGGCCAGCCAGGCCCAGGTGGCATAGACGCCGTTGGCCGGGACGACGCGGCCCTGCGCCACCGAGAGATTGGCGGTGGGGAAGCCGATGCTGCGCCCGCGATGGGCGCCGTGGACGATGACGCCCGGCAGGGTGTAGGCGCGGCCCAGTTGCACGGCCACGGCTTCGACGTTGCCGATCTCGAGCAAGCGACGCACACGGCTGGAGCGGACAACCTCGCCCTCCCAGGTGAAATCGGGGAAGATGTCGACGCCGATACCCGGCTCCTGCCCGTGCTGGCGCAGGAATTCGACCGTGCCCTTGCGCCCGCGGCCCAGGGCGAAGTCCGCGCCCAGCCACAGCCGGCTGAGACCGAGATGCCGATGGAGGAGGTGGAGGAAGTCCTCGGCTTCGGTTTCGGCGGTGGCGGGGGTGAAGGGGTGGAGGATGACGAAGTCAAGCTCGGTCTGCTCGAACAGCGCCAGCCGCTCGTGCAGGCTGGTGAGGGTGGGCACGGCCTGGTCGGGGCGCAGCACCGAACGCGGGTGGGGGTGGAAGGTGAGGAGGCCGCAGGCGGCGCCTTCGCTTTTGGCTGCCCGGCACATGGCCGCGATCAAGGCCCGGTGCCCGCGATGAACGCCATCGAAGTTGCCGATGGTGAGGAAGGTGGGGCCGCCGAGGGAGGCGCTGGCGATGGATTCGTAGACCTGCATGGGGGGAGGGAGGGTTCCGTGTTACGTGGTGCGTGTTACGTGGTGCGTGGTGCGGGGTCAAGTCGCAAGTCGCAGAGCCTGTCCTGAGTGAAACGAAGGATGGCAGGTGGCAGGTTCTTCGTTGATTGTTGACTGTTGATTGTTGACTGTTTCCTTTCGGAAGGTCACAGCTGCTTAGAAACTCCCGAAATCGAGAACCTGTCCTGAGCATAGCGAATGGATGCTTCACTGGCTGATCACCGCAACAACTTTGTGTGATCGACCCGTAGATGCTTCGTTTCACTCAGCATGACACGACAAGGAGTTTCTTGCTCGGGCGCATGCCGCCGCGGGGCATGGGTGACTGCTTAGAAACTCCCGGCGAGAGCGTCGGTTGGCACCGTTTCCACGAGGGAAAGGCCCAGTTTAGCAGCGCGTTTGCGGAGGTTGGCTGTTTCACGCTCACGGGCGCGACGTTCGTACTCCTCGCC
>JAIBAP010000031.1 GCA_019695115.1 Caldilineales bacterium
GGCAAAAAAGAACGGCGTGATGCTAACCTGGTAGGGTGCTGCTGATCTGGGAGGCCACGAATTGCACGAATTGGACGAATTCTTGGTCTCGATTTCGTAAAATTCGTCCAATTCGTGGCAAAAAAGAACGGCGTGATGCTAACCTGGTAGGGTGCTGCTGATCTGGGAGGCCACGAATTGCACGAATTGGACGAATTCTTGGTCTCGATTTCGTAAAATTCGTCCAATTCGTGGCAAAAAAGATCGACACTACACGCCGATATCCTCGTTCCACAGCTCCGGCCGGGCGGCGATGAAGTCCTCCATCAGCCGGATGCAGGCCGGGTCATCGAGGATGACCAGATCGACCCCCCGCGCGCGCACGTAATCCTCCGGCCCCTGGAAGGTGCGGTTCTCGCCGATCACGACCGTGGGGATTTTGTACAGCAGGGCTGTGCCGCTGCACATGTCGCAGGGCGAGAGGGTGGAGTACAGCACGGCCCGCTGGTAGTCCTTCGCCGTCAGCCGGCCGGCGTTTTCCAGGCAATCCATCTCGGCGTGGAGGATGGCGCTGCCCTTCTGCACCCGGCGGTTGTGGCCGCGCCCGACGATCTTGCCATCGATGACCAGCACCGAGCCGATGGGGATGCCGCCCTCGGCCAGCCCCTGTCTTGCTTCCTCGATGGCTGCCTGCATGAATTCATCCATTGCTTGTGTTCCTTATCGATTGAGATGTTTTGTGCGTTGAGTTCCGAGTTCCGTGTTTCGTGTTTCGTGTTGCGTGTTCCGTTTTCCGTGTTCCGTCCCACCTCGCCCGCGACTCTGACCACTGACTACCGACCACTGACTACCGACTACTGACCACTGACCACTGACCACTGACCACTGACTACTGACCTCTGATTACTCCCTCCGATACGCCTTCAAATACGCGCCCGGATAAGCGGCATTGCGGCCGGCGATGGCCAGGGCGGCGATCGTGACCAGATAGGGCAGAGCCAGGAAAAGCTCGTAGGGCAGGTCGAAACCCTGGGTTTGCAGCCGCAATTGCAGGGCGAAGACGCCGCCGAACAGCAACGCCCCCCACATCGCCCGGGCCGGGTCCCAGCGGGCGAAGATGACCAGGGCGATGCACACCCAGCCGCGCCCGGCGATGATCCCCGGCGAGAAGGCCCCCAACTGCGCCAGCGACAGAAACGCCCCGCCCGCCGCCATCAGGCCGCCGCCGATCAGCAGCCCGGCATAGCGCAGCCGAAACACGTTCAGCCCGGCGGCATCGGCCGCCTCGGGGTTTTCGCCCACCGCCCGCAGGTTCAGCCCGAAGTGCGTGCGGTACAGCACCCACCCGCCCAGCGGCGTCACCACCAGAAAGGCGAGATAGGTCAGCAGATACTGCGAGAAGACCGGCCCCAGGATGGGCAGGTCGCCGAAGGGCGAGAGTTGGGCGAAAGGATCGACCGAGGGCAGCACACTGCTTTCGCCAAACACCAGCCGGAACCCGAACAGCGACAGCCCTCCGCACAGCAGCGTGATCCCCAGCCCCGACACATGCTGATTCAGCCCCAGCGTCACCACCAGCAGGCCCATCAGCAAGGCCATCACCAGCCCTGCCGCCACCGCCGCCAGCAGCCCCAACCACAGATAGCCGCCCAGCCCGGCAGCCTCGGCATGGTAGGCCACGGCAAAGCCCACGAACGCGCCCAGGAACATGATCCCCTCGATGCCCAGATTGAGCACACCCCCCCGCTCGGTGAAAACCTCGCCGATGGCGGCCAGAACCAGGGGCGTGGCCACGCGCAGGGTGGCGGCGACCAAACCGACCAGGAAGACGACGAGGGCGGAATCGTTCATAGTCGGGTCAGCGCGAACGAGTGAAGCGGACGCGGTAGGCTTGCAGCAGCAGCGCCGCCAGGGTGGTGATCAGCAGCGTGGCCTGGATGACATCGCCCAGGTAGACCGGCACCCCCAGGGCGCGGCTGACGCTCTGGGCGCCGGTGTCGATCAGTCCGATGAACAGCGCCGCCGCCGCCGCTCCAAACGGGTTGAGCGTACCCAGGGTGGCGACGATGATGCCGGTGTAGCCCGCCCCGCCGGAAATGCCATCCACCAGATGATAGTGGATGCCGGCCACCTCGCTCACCCCGGCCAGCCCGGCAATGCCGCCGCTGACCAGGGCCGAGACCAGCAGTGTGCGCTCGACCTTGATGCCCGTAAACCGGGCTGCGGCCGGCCCCATCCCCACCGCCCGCATCCTCAGCCCAAAGGCTGTGCGGCTGAGCACGAACCAGACGAGGAGGATGACGGCCACGGCCAGGAGGAAGCCCAGGTGCAGCCGGGTGCGCGGGATCAGCCGCGGGAAGATGGCGGCGGCGGCGATCTCTGGCGACTGCGGCCACTGCGAGATGGGGTCGCGCCAGGGGCCGTTGAGCAGGGCGCTGATGGCAAAGACGGCCACCGAATTGAGCAAGAGGGTGGTCACCACCTCGTCGATGGCCAGCTTCACCTTCATCACGGCTGGGACCAGCACCCAGGCCATCCCCGCCACAAAGCCGCCAACGATCATGGCCGGCAGGGCGACGATGGGTGGCGCCGATCCCATCTGCAAGCCAACGGCGGTGGCGGCGGTGGCCCCGGCCAGCAGTTGGCCCTCGGCGCCGATGTTCCAGAACCCACCCACGAAGGCAAAGGTGACGGCGATGCCGGTGAGCAGGAGCGGCGTCGCCTTGACCAGCACCTCGATGGCGCTCGTCCGGCTCGAAAGCGGCTCGATCAGAAAATAGTAATAGGCTTGCAGCGGGTTGGCGCGCACCAGCAGCACCAGGCTGGAGGTGATCACCATCGTCAGGACGATGGCGAGGAGGGGGAGCAGGGGCCGCACCCACACCGGGGCCGGGCGACGTTCGATCTTGAGGCTCATGGCTTCATGCGGTCAGGGGCCGTTGCCGGATGGTTTAGGGGCGCGGGAGATGCGCCTCTACGGGGGTGTCTGAAAACAAACTAGGTTGATAGATCGTCTCGCTGAGTCTTTTCAGCGCCATTTCAACATATCTTGGCACCAATTCGATGCCCAAGAAATGCCTCCCAAGTCGTTTCGCCACGACCCCAGTCGTACCTGAACCCATAAATGGATCGAAAACCAGATCACCTTCTGAAGTGCTGGCGAGAATGCAGGTCTTCACCAATTCTTCTGGAAATACGGCAAAGTGTGTGTCACGAAACTTGCTAAGGGGGATTTCCCAGACCGTTCGTTTGTTTCTTCCTAATGGATGAAAGGCTTGATCCCACCGCCCGTTGTGCAAATTAGGGTTGCCCTTATTCTTGCCATTTTCCGGCGTCCCATCCTTTTTGCCAAAATGCCCTCGCCCACCCGTCATTCTCGAGTTCTCAGAAAAAGTAACATGTGGTTCACGAATGGCATCGGCATTGTAGTAATAGTCCCTTGCCTTGACAAACAGGAAAACATGTTCGTGGGACAGGGTCGGTCTGTTCTTGACTGACGAAGGCATGGCATTGGGCTTATTCCAGATTACTTCGCTGCGCAAAATCCAGCCTTGTTCCTGAAGACCCAGGGCAACGCGCCAGGGTATTCCCAAAAGCTGTTCATCGCGATAGGTATCGCCGAGGTTAAGCCAGATGCTACCTCTTGGCGCAAGAATTCGCCGCATCTCAAGGAATAGGGCGACCAACTTATCCACATATTCTTTTGGGTCATCTTCGCGCCCGAACTCGAACTTCCCGATTTCCTCGGTTTCAGCGTATTCACGGTGGCCGAAATAGGGTGGACTGGTGATAATGCAGTTTGCCGATTCGCTTGGGATGGCTGATGACAGCTCCCAGGCATCGCCAAGCAAAACAGTATCGAGGCTATTACCCGATTGTTCGAACAATTGAGAACGTGGAGTCTGTATTTTTTGCACCTTAACCTCCAGTAGACACACCCTCTATCTCTTGGGAGCGCAAATATGTTCCATCGAGCAATGTCGCAAAGAATGATGTCAGCCTTTCTTGCTCGGAGTTGGTAAACTCGCTGAAATCAGCCGGATTAAGATCAAATATGGCAACATGATCTACAGCAGCTCGGATAGCATCAGCTTCCCTCTTTGACCAATTTCTGGCGACGATCACAGCAATCAAATAGTCGTTGGGGTTGTCGAACTTAGCGGCATTGATCGCGGACATAATATCCCTGGTGAACAGATGCGAATGACCTCCCCCTTCCGTCTCACGGGTCTTGATGGGAATGAGAATGCGCGCTTCGCAATTTCCACTTGTTCCTAACATATTAATGCTGATATCAAAACTTTCGTTCCCAACCATAATCTGCTTATCTGATATCTCGACCCCGGAAAATCTCCCGTAATTGAGATTCTGCCTATAGTAATCCTGTATGGCTGTAAGTAGTGCTGTTCTTACTATGGTCTCTTTTTCGTGTCCTTTGATACTTCTCCTGGAACCTTCAAGGCGGTCTATGACAATTTCTCTTATCGCATCCCATGTGAATGTTCTAACATTTGCTCGATATTTACATATCAAATTCGCTATAACGTCTATTTCTGTATCTGTTTTACTCGTGCCTGTATTTTTCGTAATACGTTGAATAAGTGGGGAAAGTCTCTGTTGCGGAGCATCTCTGATGATCCAAGAAAAGAAGTAGTAACATGCCTTTGCATGAGGATAACTTCGCCCGACTCCATCAAAAAGTAAAGGGAGATTTGGTGATCCACTGGCCAAATAGCAATGGGAAACCGCTTTTCTGATTTCATATTGCGTAGCTGTTCTTAATATTTCGTCCAGGCTATCTGATGTCGATAATACAGTTTGAAATTGAACCTCGACCCAATCGTAAAACGCTCTCGCCTGATCTGCGAGTCTTGTTAGATCGACCAAGCGTGAATGAGTAATGTCTACGCCATTAACGATAAGAAGATTCATTTTGCAACTTTATCGACAAAATGCCCGTTGCTCAAATTGGACGCATTCTACCCCAGATATAATCCGTTGGCAAGGCCTAGTGGCAGATCGTTTCGCAAAATCGTGATATCAGTTGTGAAGGTCAAAGCAGCCCGGATATCTTCGCTCGTTAGCCGTGGATAGGCATCGAGCATCTCGGATTGGGTCGCTCCTTCGCTAAGCTTGCGTATGATCATCTCGACGGGGATGCGAGTGCCCCTGATCACGGGTTTGCCAAGCATGATGCCGGGGTTGATCTCGATCCGATCTTGTAGAACTGTCACTGTGCGCCTCCTGTGTAGCGTTTGTCGCTTCGGTCATTTTATTCTTTTGCCCCCGCCATCAGCAATCCCAACCGCTCCGGCGTGGCCTCGGCGCGGGGCAGCACGCCCGTGATCTGGCCCTCGTAGATGACGGCGATGCGGTCGGCCAGCTCCAGGATTTCGTCCAGGTCCTCTGAGATCAGCAGGATGGCCGCGCCTTTGCCGCGCTGCTCGACCAGTTTGCCGCGCACGAACTCGGTCGCGCCCACATCCAGCCCGCGGGTGGGTTGGGCGACGATGATCAGGCGCGGGTCTCGCTCCAACACCCGCGCCAGGATCACCTTCTGCATGTTCCCGCCCGAAAGCGTGCGGATGCGGTCATCGGGCCTGGCCTTGATCTGGTAGGCGGCGATCAGCCGCTCGGCGTGCTCGCGCAGCCGCCCTTTGTCCAGCAGGCAGCGCCGGGTGAACTCGCCCAGGTGTTCCAGGGCCATGTTCTGTGCCACCGTCATCTCGCCCACCACACTCTCGTGCCGGTCTTCGGGGATGCGCCCCACCCCGGCCTTCATGATCTGCTCCGGGCTGGCGTGGGTGATGTCTTGGGCATAGACCGTCACCCGGCCGGCGGTGCAGGATCGGGTTCCCTCCAACACCTGGGCCAGCTCGGTCTGCCCGTTGCCCGAAACGCCCGCCAGCCCCATGATCTCGCCGGCGTGCACCTGCAACGAAACCCCCTTGAGCGCCGGCAAGCCCTTGTTGTCGTCCGCGGCCAGGGCTTCGATCTTCAGAGCCAGACGGTCGGACGGCGCGGTGGGCGGCTTGACCACACCCAGGGTCGGGCGCCCCACCATCATCCGGGCCAGGTCGGCCGGCGAGACAGCGCGCGTTGCCACCGTCCCCACCATCTCGCCCGCCCGCAGCACCGTCACCCGGTCGGTGATGCGCATCACCTCCCACAGCTTGTGGCTGATGAAGACGACCGAGAGGCCGTGCTGCTGCAACTGGCGCAGGCTGGCGAAGAGTTGCTCGGTCTCTTGCGGGGCCAGGACGGCGGTCGGTTCGTCGAGGATGAGGATGCGGGCGTCCCGGTACAGCGCCTTGAGGATCTCCACCCGCTGCCGTTGCCCCACCGAAAGGTCTTTGACCAGGGTTTGGGGGTCGAGCGCCAGCCCAAAGCGCGCCCCCGCCGCGGCGACGCTCCGCTGGGCGGCGTTCGTATCCAGCCGCAGCCGCTTCGCCTGGCCCAGAATGACATTCTCGGCCACCGAAAAGCGCGTGACCAGGGCGAAGTGCTGCGTCACCATGCCGATGCCGTGGGCGATGGCGTCTTTGGGCGAATGGATGGCGGCCGGCTGGCCGTGGATCAGGATCTCGCCTTCGTCGGCGCGGTAGAGGCCGTAGAGGATGCGCATGAGCGTGCTCTTGCCGGCGCCGTTTTCGCCCAACAAGGCGTGGATCTCACCCGCTTGCAGGGTGAAATCCACGCCCCGGTTGGCTACCAACGGCCCGAAGCGCTTGCTGATGCCGCGCATCTCGACGGCCGGGTTGCTCATGGCGCCATCTTGGCCGCAGCCGGCGGCGGGGCCTCGGTGATGTCCACGCGGAAGAGACCACTCTTGATCTCGTCTTCTTTGGCCTGCACCTGCTTCACCAGGTCATCGCTCAGCCCGCATTTGACGGCGGTGTTGATGGGCGCCAGGCTGGCCCCGCCCTTGCCCACCATGCTGAAGTCTTTCAGGTCCTGGGCGGTGTAGGTCCCACCCGACACCTGGTTGAGGATGTAATCGACCGTCGGCTCCATATGCCAGACCGGGCCGCTCACCACATAGTCCGGGGCCAGTTCTTTCTGGTCGCTCATATTGCCAAAGGCGCAGAGACCCTTCTCGGCCGCAGCCTCGATCACGCCGAAACGCTCGGCAAAGAGCACGTCGGCGCCGGCGTCGACCTGGGCCAGGGCGGCTTCTTTGGCGGCGGCGGGGTCGAACCAGCTATTGATGAAGGTCGTCTTCACCTCGGCGGCGGGGTTCACGGCCTGGGCGCCGGCAATGAAAGCATTGACGATGCGGTTGACTTCGGGCACGGGATGGCCGCCGACGACGCCGATGACGTTGCTCTTGCTCAGCCCACCGGCCAACATGCCGCTCAGATAGGCCGGCTCGTGGATCCAGTTGTCGAAGACCGAGAAATTGGGTTCGGCCGGGCCGCCGCCAGAGCCAAAGACGAAGGCGATCTGCGGGTAGTCCCTGGCCACGCGGCGCACGGCCTCTTCGTTGCCGAAAGCATCGCCGAAGATGATGGCCGGCTTCGTCTTCTCGGCCGTTTCGCGCAGGACGCGCTCCATATCGCCGGCGTAGCCGATGTCATCGGTGTAGGTGTACTCGATCTTGCCGGCCTCTTGCGCTTTGTTCAGGGCGGCGTGGATGACGCCATCCCAGGGTTCTTCGATGGCGGTGGCGTAGGCGCCGAAGACTTTGAGCTTGCCGGCCGAGGCGGCCGGCGCCGCCGGCGTGGGTGCGGCGCAGGCTGCCAGCAAGCCGACGAGGGCAATGATTGCCAGGAGGATGATCGTTTTGCGACTCATGAGATTGTCTCCTTGGAAGGTGTGGCGAACGGGTGGAGGCGAAATAGAAAGCCGCCGCGCCGGCCGCCGCAGGGATCGCCGGCGGACGGCGGCAAGCGCGTGCAAGCATAGGACAAGACCGCAACCGGGGCAAATCGCACCGCGGCGGCGCTACAGGAGCAAGAGCAGCACCTGCGCCAGGACGATCTTGGCGATGGTGGCCAAGGGGAAGACCGTGGCATAGCCCACGTTGGGCAGCTCGTTGTTCGCCTGCTCGCGGGCGAAGCCCAAGACCGAGGGCTGCGTCTCCAACCCGGCCAGGATGCCCGTCAACAGCCCCATCGGTATCTTAAGCAGTTTGTGGCCGACGAGCAGGGTGAGCAAGCCGGTCAAACAGGTGACGGCGGCCCCGGCCACGAACAGATAGAGACCGCCGGCGTCGCCCAATGTTTGGAAGAAGGTGTAGCCTGAGCGCAGCCCGATGCTGGCCAGCAGCAGGATCAGCCCCAACTGCCGGAGCACCAGGTTGGCGCTGTAGGGCAGCAGCCAGACGATGGGCCCCGTGCGGCCGCGCGCACCCAGGATCAGACCGGCGATGAGCGGCCCGGCGGCGAATCCCAATCGAAACGACGCCCCCGAGGGCAGGGGGATGGCGACCAGGCCCAGCAGGATGCCCAGGGTCAGCCCCAGCCCGAAGGCCATCATGTCTACCTCGCTCAGTTCCTTGTACGAATCGCCGAAGAACTTGCTCACGGCTTCCATGTTCTCCGGCTTCGCCACCACCCGCACGCGGTCGCCCGGCTCCAGCACGGTGTCGGCGTGGGCGAGGAACTCGATGTCGCCGCGGCGGACGCGGGTGACGATGGCGCCGAACTGCTGCGGCAGGTTGAGGTCGCCCAGGCGCTGACCGACGGCGCGATGGCTGGAGACGAAGACGCGCCGGAAATCGTACTCGCTGCGGTCCAGTTCCAGGCGACGCTCGCTGACCTCGCCCATCGCCGCCCTCACCCGCTCCATCTCCTCCTCGACGCCGATGATGCTGACCAGATCGCCCAATTCGAAGCGCGTCTCGCCATCCACCAGGGCCGTGCGCCCATCTCGCTCCATCCGCCCGAACATCACATCCCAGCCGTGCTCGGCCACCAGGTTTTTGAGGGGGACGCCGGTCATGGCGGCGCGGGTGACAGCGATGGTGCGGTTGCCGAGCGCCTGCGAGGTCGCCTGTACGTCCTTGATCGTGGCCGCCTCGGCGGCATAGTCGGTCTTCCACAGCCGCTGGAGGATGTAGACGACCAGGATCATGCCCAGGACGCCCATCGGGTAGGCGATGGAGTAGCCGATGGCCGGTTGGGTGACGAGTTGCTCGACCTGATCGGCCGGGGCTGTGCGGCTGATGGTGTCGATGACGGCGCCCAGGGCGGGGGTGTTGGTCAGGCTGCCGGTGAAGAGGCCGGTAGCGATGGTGGCGGGGAGGTGTAACAGCTTGGCGAACAGGACGGTCAGGAGGGCGGCGAACACGAGCATCGCCAGCACCAGCAGGTTGTCGCGCAGGCCCTTGCGCCGTAGCGCGGCAAAAAAGCCCGCCCCACTGGCCAGGCCGATGGTGTACATGAACAACATCAGGCCCAGCTCGAAGAGAATGGGCGGCAGTTGCAGGCGCGGGTCCAGCGCGCCAACGGCCAGCCCCACGAACAGCACCGCCGCCACGCCCAGGTTGACGCCGGCCACCTTGACCCGGCCCAACGGGTAGCCGATGGCCGCGACAAGGAAGAGGAGGAGGAGGGGGTTTTCGGCAAGAAGGTCGATCATGATGCTGCTGGGGCGCTCAGGCTATCATCAGGCGATGACTTTGACCAAACCGCTGTCGGCAATGCTGGCATCGGTGGTGAGAAGAGGTAGGTCCAGCACGCGTGCAGTTGCGGCAATCACCCGATCTGGCAAGTCGGTGACTACCGCTGGGCCGAAATCGCCAACGGCTTTTGCCACCCGCAAGTCAAGCGGAATCACATAGATGCTACTGTTGTGGTTTTCGGTAAGTGACAACAGGCGATCCATTATCTCCTGGTTTACTCGCTGTCGTTG
The DNA here is from genome assembly GCA_019695115.1 of Caldilineales bacterium. GTDB lineage: Bacteria > Chloroflexota > Anaerolineae > J102 > J102 > SSF26. The sequence continues at coordinate 9,835 of JAIBAP010000031.1, forward strand.
CAGTAAATAGGTGGCCTCCACCAGCGTTATGCTGGGAACCAGGATCTGCGCCTGACCCGCTTCGGCCTTTGTGAAGATTGTGCGCGCCGCGCGTGGCAAACGTCGATCATCGGCCAAGTACCACAACAGACACTGTGTATCGCTGATGTAGCGTTTCATGACGGTGAAGAATCGAGCTTGCGCCACATCTCGCGCCTGGCTGCTGCAAGCGCCTCAGGAGAAACGTCGTAATCTTTGAGGATGCCTCGCAGCCTGACAATGCGCAGCTCCGACGCTTCTTCGGGCTGCTCCTGTCTGGCCTTGAAGCGCAAAAACTCGACGAACTTCGCCAGATCGAGCAAGCTGTCGAGCGGCAGTTGTAGCGCCTCTTGGTAGATGGCGTCGGCCAGGTCAAGGGTCTGAGTCGTCATGGTTCACCTCTGCCCCACAGTATAGCATGATCGCCCATCTTGGGCGAGTCGCCTGGATCGTTCAGGGCCGTACGTTCGCTCGCCCCATTTACCGCAAGCCCCCATCCGTCTTGGCATACTGCTCCCCTCGCTGCCCAGGGCTACTGCACGAGCATCGGGAAATAATGCCAATGCTGCACAATCATTGGCGTCGCTGTGGGCGTTGGGGCGGTAGTTGGCGTGTCAGTAGCGGTGGCCGTCGCCGTGTGCGTTGGCGCAAGGGTCGGCGTGTCGGTGGCCGTCGCCGTAGGCGTTGCCGTTGGCGTGCGGGTGGCCGTTGCTGTGGGCGTTGCGGTTGGCGTGCGGGTAGCTGTGGCCGTCACTGTAGGCGTGGGCGTCATCGTTGGCGCCGTGGTGGGTGTGGCCGTGGGGGTGAGTGATGGAGGCGAAAGCGGGTGCATGTCGAACGATTGGCTGGCGAAGTAGGCAAGGCGATTGGGGATCGTCTGCGTAAAGGTAGCGGCCAGATCCTGCGAGATGCGATCCAATCGGCAGCAGAAGGCCACGTAGGGCAGGAAGCTCTCGGCGATATCTTCCCGCGTGGGATTGTCGCGCGCATAGGCGGAGATAAAGGCGCCATCCGCTGCTTGGGCGGCAAGCCAACCCGGGGCGGCCGCATGATCGGCGTCCAGCGAAGTGTGCGACGCCTCGTGCACCAGTGTTTCCTCCAGGATGCCGTCGGCTTCGTAGACGGCGCTTTGGCCCGTGTGGATCAAGATGTTGTGGTTCCCGCCGCCAAAGGGCTGAACACCCTGATGAATCCAGACCGTTTGCAGATCGGTCCGCAGCACGTGCGGCAGCCGGCCAATGACATTCCCGTATTTCAGCGCCTCCACCTCGGCCGCCGCCACGCTGGCGAACTCAGGATTGACCTGGATCTCGGCGGCCAGGCCGTCATCGAAGCTGGCAGCGAACAAATAGGCGTTGACCGTGATCCAGTTATTGACGCGCCGGTCGAACATCGTCCGCATACCCCTCCCGGCGTAGGGAGCGCCCTGAAAGGTGGTCGGGTCCGCTGCCGTGATGATGTCGGGATCGAGAAAGATCGTCCCCCAGAAGGGCGGGTCGCCCTCTGGAGCGTGGATCGCCTCGCTCGCGACCGATTGGGCCAGACTACTGCCCACGGGCCATGACCCGAGCAGCAAAATCACGATGATCCATCGAATCGAAATCGATCTTGTTGGGTGGATCATTTTACCTCACTGGTGCTGGTCTCCAGCATGCGACTATAGGAGGCCGACAAGTTCATCCACGGTCATGCCGGCTTTGCGCAACTGATCACGAAGCAAGTCCGGCCCCAACCACCAAAGGCATCTTGAGTTCGCGACGAACATCCAGACAAATCTGGATAGCCTCTTGGATATTCGCCATCGCCATTGCCTCTGTCTCGCCCTGACTCATGCAACCGGGAATAATCGGGCATTCAACCACATACCAGCCATCTTCATCGCGGTACATGGTCACGGGCAGTTTCATGATTTCCATCATCGTCTCCTTCTTCTGTGTTGCCCTCAGCTTACGGCGGATTCGTTCTGTGGTCAAGTCATTGCCCGCCAACCGATCGGCAGTCGATACATAGCCCCTTCAACACCAGATGGTCGGCTCCTACTTGAAAGCCATACTGACCCTCGATCGTGGCAAACGCCGCCCCTAGTGCATCTTGGCCGATTTCGATGACCTGCCCGCAGACCTGGCAGATCAGATGGTGGTGCGGGTACTCGTGCGGGATCTCGTACATCGTCTGCCCGCCGATCTCCGCCGCCACCACCAGATGCAGCGTCTGCAAGAACTCCAGGTTGCGGTAGACGGTGGAGCGGTTGATGGCCGGGGCCTTGTGCTGCACCCGCGCCCAGATCTCGTCAACCGTCGTGTGCCCGCCGCCCTCGCACACGGCATCCAGGATCATCTGGCGCTGCGGCGTCAGCCGATAGCCCTGCCGGCGGATGTGGGCGGCGTAGTCGTGGGTGGTGTGCATTTGGGGAGATGCAGGGAGGGAGGGAGGGGGAGACGCAGGGACGCAGGGACGCAGGGGGAGACGCAGGGACGCAGGGAGGGGGAGAGGGGTCAGGCGGGTTTTTCGAGGCCGTGGGTTTCGAGGAGGGCGGCATCCGCGAACAGGGCGGCGGTGGGGCCGTCGGCGACGATGCGGCCTTCGTCGACGATGACCGTGCGCGGGAACAGCTCGCGCACCATCAGCATGTCGTGCGTCGAGACCAGCATCGTCAGCGGCAGCTCGCGCAGCAGGGTGATCAGCTGGCGACGGGCGCGCGGGTCCAGCCCGGCCGAAGGCTCATCCAGGACCAGGATTTCGGGCTGCATCGACAGCACGGTGGCGATGGCGATCCGTTTCTTCTCCCCCACGCTCAGGTGGTGCGAGAGCCGGGCGCTGTACTCGCTCATCCCCACCTGCGCCAGCGCCGTCGCCACCCGGCCCCGCACCTCGGCCTCGGTCAGACCCATGTGCAGCGGCCCGAAAGCCACATCTTCGAACACCGTCGGCGAGAAAAGCTGGTCGTCGGGATTCTGGAACACCAGCCCCACCAGCGCCCGGATCACCGGTAGATTCTTCTTCTCCAGCGGCAGCCCTGCCACCCGCACCTGACCCTGGCCGTGGAGGATGCCGTTCAGGTGCAGCATGAGCGTGCTTTTGCCGGCGCCATTCGGCCCCACCAGGGCCACCTTCTCGCCCTTGTGTACGGTCAGGCTGACCTGCCGCAGGGCCACGTGGCCGTCCGGGTAGGCGAAGTCCAGCCGGTCGATGGCCAGGGTGGGGGTGTGGTCGCCGGCGTCGTGGCGCCCGGCCGGGGGTGAGAGGGGATGGATGACGGGCATGGCTCAGGGGAGGGGGAGACGGCCGCCGATCTGGATGACCAGCAGGCCGGCGATGGTCAGACCGAACAGCAGCCAATCTTGCACGTCCATGACGTGCGGATTGAGGGTGTAGAAATGGCCGCGGTAGCCGCGCGCGAGCATGGCGTTGTACACCCGGTCGCTGCGGTCGAAACTGCGCACGAACAGTTGCCCGGCCATGTTCCCCGCCACCTTCGCCCGCCAGACCACGCTGCTGCCGCTCTTGCGCCCCGGCAGTCGGGCGCTGCGGGCCTCGCGCGCCCGCAGCAGCCGCCCCACCTCATCGCTCAGCACGAACAGATAGCGATACATGAAGGCGATGACCGTCACCAGGCTGGCCGGCAAGCGCAGATGCCGCAGGGCATGGATCAGGTCGGGGAACTGCGTGGCGGCGGTGAGCAGGATGGCCATCATCACCGAGAGCAGGGTGCGGCTGACGAGGCTGCTGAAGCGCAGCAGCCCGGCGTCGGAGATGGTCAGCGTCCAGGGGCCGAGGCGGAGGGCGGCCAGCGCCTCGCCGGGGATCGAGAAGAGGGTGGTGATCCCCACCAGCGCAAACGGCAGGGCCACGAACGAGCGCCGCACGGCGTAGCCGGCCGGCAGCCCGGCCAGCCGCGTGGTCAGCAAAACCCAGGCAAAAGCCAGCGCAAAACCAATCCAGGCGCCGTCGGGCAGCAAGACATTCGAGACGATGAAGAGCACGGTCGCCACCACTTTGACGCGCGGATCCAGCCGGTGGATCAAGCTGTCCCCGGCCACATAGCGGTCGATGACATCGCTGTGCACGGGCGGCTAGATGGCGGAGGCGGCGCGCCGGCGCAAGAGGCGGATGACGCCGATGGCGAGGAGGCCAACGACGGCGGCGCCGATCAGCCCGGCCACGACCGTCGAAAGCGAGGTCTGCCCCAGCCAGGGCAGGGTGTAATCGGGCAGGATGGTGAAGGGCGAGGAAGCGCCCCGGTTGAGGAAACCCAGGTTCCCGGCCACGCGCTCAAGTCCATCGGGGCTGGCCGAGGCGAATGGGGCCAGCAAGACCAACAGCAGCACGACGACCGCCCCCCCAACCACCCAACCCGGCCCGCCCTTTTCCCTGACGAGCTCGCCCCCCAGCAGGTCGGGCCGCGTGCGCAGGATGAAGGCCAGAGCCGCAACCGTAATCAGGGCCTCGCCGAGGCCGATCAGGGCGTGCACCCCCAGCATGGCCGGAACCACGATGCCCAGGGCTGATGTGCCGCTCAGCCACAGTTGCAGGGCCGTGAGCAAGGCCGCCGCCATCACCGAAACCCAGGCAGCCACGCCCGCCACGGCCAACTTCTGGCTCCGGCTGCGTCCGGCCACGCCGCGGTAGAGGCCAAACCCCACCAGGGCGGTGAGGACGCCCATGTTGAAGATGTTGGCGCCCATCACCACCAGCCCGCCATCCTGGAAGAGCAGACCCTGGACGCCGATGACCGCTGTCATCACCAGGATGCCCGCCCACGGCCCCAAGACGATGGCCGCCAGCGCCCCGCCCAACAAGTGACCAGAGGTGCCGCCCGCCACCGGGAAATTGAGCATCTGGGCGGCAAAGATGAAGGCGGCCATGATGCCCATCACGGGGATCTGCCGCTCTCCCAGGTCGTTCTGCACCCGGCGGGCGGCGACAGACACGAAGGCGACGGTCAGCGCCCAGAAGACGAGCGAAATGCCCAGGCTCAGAAAGCCATCGGGGATGTGCATGGCCGGCGTCGACGGCGCCAAAGCAAAGCCGAACAGCATCGTCAAATCTCCTTGGTGGTGGGCGAGGGGCGGCGCTCTCTCCCAAGAGAGTTGCCGCTCCTTGCTATTGCGAAAAACTGCAACAACAACGGCGATACGATAGCATGGATGCCTGGCGCCGTCAAATTCGGCGGCGACGGGCCGTCTTTTGAACAGTAGCGTCGGCTGCGTCCGGTCTCGAGTCTCTCGAAACTCTGCCATGAGGCGCGGGGTGAACACTCAGGGTGGAATTGGCGCCTTGCCGTGTTTGTAGTAGTATTGAAAGCTCAGGTTGATCGCTATTGTCACTCTCCCCATCCGTTTGTTTGCAAGGAGGCAAACATGCACTACCTTCGTTTTCTTCAAGGCTCCCCCATCGTTGCATTGGGGTTTGCGGTTCTTCCCGGCCAGGAATCGGACCGCCGCAGTTCATTGTCGTGGCTTTGGCTGCTTTTGATCATCATCCTCATCGTGCTTCTGATCTGGTGGCTGTTGCGGCGACCAAAGGAAGAGATGCCGGCAAGCCGGCCGTCGATGCCGAAAATGCCGGCGACTCCGCCGGCGCCCACTCTGCCGGCGGCCTCCCCGACGATGCCTGCCACCAACCTGGCGTCGCCCGCCGCCAGCGAGCCGCCGGCGATGATGGGACCGGACGTGGCCCTGGCTGCGGCGGCGCCGATGGCCGATGACCTCACCATCGTCGAAGGCATTGGCCCCAAAGTGGCCGCACTGCTCAAGGACGCCGGGATCACAACCTTCCGGCAACTTGCCGACGCCAACGTCGGCCATCTGGAAGAACTTTTGCGCGAGGCCGGGCTGCGGATGATGAACCCGGCCACCTGGCCCGAGCAGGCGCGCCTGGCGGCGCTGGGCGATCACGAAGGCTTACTGCGTTTGCAGGAGACGCTCAAAGGCGGGCGTCGCGTCTGAGACCGGAAAAGGAGCCACCCCATGCCCGAACTACAACCGCAATTCGAGGCCGCCGCTGCTGCCGCCAAGCAACTGCGCAAACGCCCCGACAACGAGTCCATGCTGCAACTGTATGCCTTTTACAAACAGGCAACCAGCGGCGATGTCAGCGGCAAGCGCCCAGGCTTCACCGATCCGGTGGGGCGGGCCAAATACGACGCCTGGGCCAAGTGCCAGGGCTTGAGTCAGGCCGCCGCCATGCAGAGCTACATCGAGCTGGTGTCCAGGCTTCAGAAAGCCTGATCGCCCTGGCTGGGCGCCCCTACGGTTGCCGATTCGCTCCTTTGCCACCAACGAAAACGCCAATCCTGAACCAGGATTGGCGTTTTTCCACCGCGGACAGATGGGAGTGGGCGACAGCCGGGCAGTACCGCCGCCCTGCGGTCGTGACTCAGATTTTGTTGAGTGTCTTCAGGCAGTTCGCGCAGATGTGGATCTCGCGCAGGCGGTCGGCGATCATCACGCGATGCTTCTGGATGTTCGGATTCCAGCGCCGTTTGACGTGGCGCTGCGAGAAACTGACGTGATTGCCAAATTGCGGGCTGCGGCCGCAAACTTCACATTTCGACATGATCGGTAGACTCCGTTCGGAAAAGCTCGTCAAGGATGAAGCGTCGGATGGGCGTGACCACCTGACGCAGGAAGGGCGCCTGGAAACAGGCCAAAAAGAAGCCCCCTGGCGCGGGAGCAAGTACGGATATTATCACACCTGAACCCATGATGCAAAACCTACCTCCCGCTCTGTTGCACCCACCCCAGGACGGGCGGAGGAGCGATGAAATGGCGCCGAATACCCTCTCCATCTCCCAAAACCCTCCCGGTCGGATCGAGATCGCCAAGACCGCCATTGCCGCCCTCGTGTCCGAGACCGCGCTGCAATGCTATGGCGTGGTCGGCCTGACCGATGCCGGCCGGCGCCCCGGTTGGCGGCGGGGATGGCTGGCGTCCGAGGGAGGACAGCGCGGGGTCGTCGTCACCCTGGACGAGGACCGCCTGAGCCTTGATCTCTATGTCATCGTCGAATATGGCACCCGCATCTCCGAGGTGGCCCGCAGCCTGATGGAACGGATCGCCTACACCATCGATCAGAACGTCGGCTTGCCGTTGGTCGCGGTCAACGTTCACGTTCAGGACTTGCGCGTCAGCGCCTGAGCGCGCGCCCGCCATTTTCGAGACTGTCCACCGATCCCGCCCCCCAATCGCCCTTCATGCCCGAAGACACCGTCCCCGCCAAACACCCCTTGGGTCAGCCGGTCAGCGCCATCGATGGTTCTGATCTCATCCAGTTGGCCGGCGCCGCCTACGCCTGGCTCAAGCAGCACACCCAGATCGTCAACGCCCTCAATGTCTTTCCCGTCCCTGACGGCGACACGGGCACCAACATGGTGCTGACGATGCAAGCGGCCTGCAAAGCCGCGACCGAGAGCAAGAGCGATGCGATCGAGGTGGTGACGCAGGCGCTGGCTCACGGGGCCGTGCGCGGCGCCCGCGGCAACAGCGGCGTCATCCTCTCGCAAATCCTGCGCGGGTGGGCCGAAAGCCTGCGCGGCCAGCGCACTATGGATGTGGCCCACTTTGCCGCCGCCATGCGCCAGGGCAAAGAGACCGCCTATAAGGGGGTGATGAAGCCGGTGGAGGGCACGATGCTCACCGTCATCCGCGAGGCCGCCGAAGCCACCGGGCATGCCGCCGCTATCTCCACCGACCTGCGCTTTGTTCTCGAAACCGGCCTGGCCAGGGCCCAACAAGCCCTGGCCAACACGCCCAACCTGCTGCCCGTGCTCCGCCAGGCGGGGGTGGTGGATGCCGGCGGGCAGGGTCTGGTCTATGTCCTGGAGGGCATGGTCAGGCATCTGCGCGGCGAGCAGACCCAGGAATCCGGCCAGCCGGGGGCAGCGACGGCGCCGGCCGTGACCCCGACCCCCAATCTGGCAGCCCTGGAGCAGGACGAGTGGGGCTACGACATCCAGTATCTTGTCTACAACGAGAGCGTGGACGAGAACGCCGTGCGCCGGCGGCTGGTGGAGATGGGTGGGGAGAGCGTGGTGGTCGGCCGGGCGGGGACGGTGATCAAGGTGCATGTTCACAGCGCCGATCCCGGCCCCTTTCTCACCTATGGCGCTTCACTGGGACATCTGGATGACATCGTGCTGGAGAACATGACCTTGCAGACCCTGCGGCGCAAAGGGGAATGGAACGAGGATGCGCCCGCCGCCAAGTCGGGGGACTATGATGGCGATTGCGCTGCCATTGTCGCAGTCGTTTCGGGCGAGGGCCTGCGCAAGGTCTTCGCGAGCCTGGGGGTGTGCGCCCTGGTTGCGGGCGGCCAGACGATGAATCCCTCGACCGAGGAGCTGCTCCATGCCGCCGAGCGGCTGCCCCAGGACGATGTCATCATCCTGCCCAACAACAAGAATGTCATCCTGGCGGCCAAACAGGCGGCCACCCTGGCGGACAAACGTTTGCACGTGCTGGAGACGCGCTCGATCCCCGAAGGCATCGCCGCCATGCTGGGCTTCAGCCCGGCGGTGGGGCCAGAACAGAACCTGAAGGCCATGGCTCGCTCGGCCCGACACGTCCGCAGCGGCGAGGTGACGACCGCCGTGCGCGAGGCGCAGTTCGACGGCGTGCAGGTGCAGCCCGGCGACATCATCGGTCTGATCGATGACGAGCTGGTGTGCCGGGGCCAGACGCCGGACGAGGTTGTGAGTCAACTGCTGGCGCTGATGAATGCCGGTAGCGAGGCCGAGATCTTCACCTTCTACTACGGTGAGATGATCGCCGAGGCCGAAGCGCAGGGCTTGCATGACCAACTCGAGGCGGTCTGGCCTGACCACACGATCGAGTTTCTCCCCGGCGGCCAACCGCACTACCACTATCTGATCGCAGTGGAGTAGCCGTGTCTGCCGCCCGTGTTCTCATCGTCGAAGACGAGCGCGCCGTTGCCCGTGGGCTAGAATATGCCCTGAAGGCGGAGGGCTTTGTTGTATCATGGGCCAAGGATGGCCGGGAAGCGTTGGCCCTGACCGTGCAGGAAAAGCCCGACATCATCCTGCTCGACATTCGCCTGCCCGATATCAGCGGCTTCGATGTCTGTCGGCAGTTGCGCAGCGGTGGCCATCGCCAACCGATCCTGATGCTGACTGCGCGTGACGAGGAAGTGGACCGAGTGTTGGGGCTGGAGTTGGGCGCAGACGATTACATCGTCAAGCCTTACACCCTGCGCGAGGTCATCGCCCGTGTGCGCGCCCAACTGCGCCGCGCCTATGGCGAACTCAGCGCCGCCGCCACTCAGCGGACGGAAGCGTTCGGTGATGTGGTGGTGGACGCCGAACGCCTGCTGGTGAGCAAGAGCAGCCGAGCCATCGACCTGACCCCCACCGAATTTCGCCTCCTCAACTACTTAGTGGCCCATGCCGGGCGACCGGTCAGCCGCGACCATCTGATCGAGGCCGTCTGGGGCTACGATAGCGACGTGGACTATGACCGGACGGTGGATGTGCATATGCGGCGGCTGCGCCAGAAACTGGAAGACGACCCGGCCAACCCGCGCTATCTGCTGACGGTGCGCGGGGTCGGCTACAAGTTCCAGGGCGATTGATGCTCCATGCCTCCGCACAAGGGCAAAGGGCGGTGTGTTACGAATCTGTAACGAGCCGGCAACGATGGCTTCATGGCCCGGTGGTAGGATGTCGATGGCGTTCTCCCCTTTGATCTGAAAAAAAACTGCCCCGCTGCCCCCCTGACTCCATTCCGCTCCCTGGTCGGCCCTCCCGCGACAGCCTGGATCTCTGATCGGTAGCGCAGAGGCGACGCCCCAATTCACGCCTTTGCTTCATCCTACGCGCATGTTCTGCTCCGTTCGCTGGCGCCTGGTTGCCAGCTATGTCCTCCTCACGGCCATCACCGTCAGTCTGATCGGCATCCTGGCCCTGACCTTGGTGCGGAGCTATGTCGAGCAACAGGAGATTGCCTCGTTGCAGGCCACTGCCGAGGCCATCGCCCATGAGGCCGAGGCGCTGCTATGGCCGAGGCCGCAGTCAGCGGCCCTGCAAGACCTGGCGCAGACGGCGGCCTTTCTTGGCAACGACCAGGTGCGCATCCTGGACGCCGACGAACGGGTGGTGGCCGATTCGGCGCAAACCGAGCGCAGCGCCGATGCCTTTGTTTGGCTGACTCCACCTCTGGGCTGGAGTCTGGCCGACAAAGCCCTGCGTGATCTGTTGCCATCCTGGCCCGAGCTGCCGCTGCTGCTCGAGTCGGGGCTGCCGCTGGGCGACCCTTCCTTGCAGGACCTGCCTGCCGACATGCCGGTGACAGTCGTGCGCCGGGTGGAGGATACCTGGGGCATCCGCCTGATTTTCGAATCGACGACGGTGGGGCAACTGCCGCGCAGCCAATCGGATGCCGAAGCCGGGCCTGGCGATGTCAAGACGCAGCGACAGGTTGTGACTGTGCCCGTTGGCAACGAGGTGGCTCCAACCGGCTTTGTCGAATTGACCCGTACTTCGCAGGCGGCCGGCGATGCCCTGGCTACCACCCGACGCGCCCTGATGTTGGCTGGGATCGGAGCCGCCGTCCTCTCTGTCATGCTGGGCCTGGTAGTGGGCCACACCCTGACCGCACCGCTCAAGAGTCTGGCGACGGTGGCCGGCCAGATGAGCCAGGGCGACCTGGCAGCACGAGCCGAGGTGAGGGGCGGCGTCGAGCTAGAGCAACTGGGACGCCAGTTCAATGAGATGGCCTCGCGGCTCGAAGCCAGCTTTGCGGACCTGGCGACCGAGCGTGATGCCCTGCGGCGGTTCATTGCCGATGCCTCGCACGAGCTGCGAACGCCGATCACGGCCATAAAGAACTTCAACGAGCTGTTGCTGGGGTCGGCCGCTGGCGATGAAGAAGCTCGGCGTGAGTTTCTGGGCGAGAGTCAGGCCCAGATCGAGCGCCTGGAATGGGTGGCCGGCAATTTGCTCGATCTCTCGCGCATCGACGCCGGCCTGATCGATCTTGACATCACCGAAGGCGCTGCGGGCGATCTGATCGAAGCGGCTGCGGCGGCTTTCTTCTTGCGGGCGCGCGAGGCGGACATCGATCTGGTGGTGGTGGCGCCGACGCCGCCGTTCGACCTGCGCTGCGATCGCACCCGGCTGATCATGGCGCTCTCGAATCTGCTCGATAACGCCCTCAAGTTCACTCCATCCGGCGGCAGTGTGGCCATTGGCGCCGAGCGGGTAGGGGAAGCGACCCGGTTTTGGGTTCAAGATAGTGGGATGGGCGTGGCGGCAGCCGATCAACCCCATATCTTCGAACGTTTCTATCACGGGCGCGGGGGCGGCACAGGGCTGGGCCTGGCCATCGTGCGCAGCATCGCCCAGGCGCACGGCGGCTGCGCTTATCTGGCGGCAAGCGGGCCGGAGGGGAGCCGGTTTGTGATCGAGGTGGCAGACCGGTAGGCCAGGACACAGGTGGGCAGAGGGCAGCGGCAGGGTGCGGCTGCTGGTGTGGCAGGCGATGGTTCGCAGTTCGCGACGTCGCGATCCGCAATTCGAGATCTAGGCCCAGGTGGTTTACAATCGTGGCTTGCATCTGTCCGGTACTACCGTTATGAAAGACTACACCCGTATTGCTCGCAAGATCACGGCCACGTTGCTTGCCGCCCAAAGCCTTGGTTCGGCCGGTTTCATCACCGCCGCCACCATCAACACCATCGTCGGCGCCCAGCTTAGCGGCCATGACTCGTGGGCCGGTGTGCCCTCGGCCGTCTACCAGGTGGGCGGCGCCCTGGCCGCGCTGGCCTGGGGCCACAGCATGGATCGCCTGGGCCGTCGTCGCGCCCTGACCTTGGGCCTGATCCTGGGCGTGTTCGGCGCCCTTGCGGCTGGCAACGCCGTCCTCATCTCCGCTTTCCCGGTTTTCCTGGGCGGTCTGTTGTTTATGGGCGTGGCCAACTCGGCCTTGCAGCTGGGGCGCTTCGCCGCCGCCGAGGTTCATCTGCCATCAGAGCGCGGGCGGGCGATCTCGAATGTGGTCATCGGCGGCACGGTGGGGGCGGTGCTGGGGCCGCTGTTGGTGGGGCCGATGGGCCGGCTGGCCGAAAGCCGGGGGCTGGACGAGTTGGCGGGGCCGTATCTGGCCAGCATGGTGCTTTTCGCGGTGGCGGCGGTCGTCATCTTCTCGTTGCTGCGGCCCGAGCCGCGCGACATCGGCCGGGAGATCGCCGCCCTCCATCCTGAGTCCTCGCCGCATTCTGGCCCCACCCGGCCGCTGCGCGCCATCCTACGGCAGCCGGCGGTGATCGTGGCCATGGCAGCCATGGTCTTCGGCCAGGCGGTGATGGTGATGCTGATGGTGATCACCTCGCTGCACATGAAGAGCAACCACCACGAGTTGACCAGCATTTCGCTTGTGATCTCATCCCACACCTTTGGCATGTACGCCTTCTCGATCTTTTCCGGGCGTCTGACCGACAAGTGGGGACGGCGACCAGTCATCCTTGTCGGCGCCGCCACCCTGGTCCTGGCCTGCCTGACGGCCCCGCTTTCGCCGCATGTACTGCCCATCGCCGTCTCGCTCTTTCTGTTGGGCCTAGGCTGGAATTTCTGTTATGTCGGCGGCTCCTCGTTGCTTTCTGACCAGCTTTCGCCGGCCGAGCGGTCGCGCACGCAGGGTTTCAACGACCTGCTGATCGGCCTGTCCTCGGCGGTCGGCAGCCTGCTCAGCGGTGTGGTCTTTGCCGCCGCCGGCTATGCCGTCATGGGGCTGGTGGGGGCGATTGTGGCGCTCATCCCCCTGGGGCTGGCGTTGGCGTTGCGCCCGCGCCCACTCCCGGCAGCCGCCATCTGATGGCTGTGCGCCTATTTCACGATGTGATAGAATAACCACACCTCACCTCGCACTCTGCCAGCGTCGTCGCCGCGGCGCCGGCCGTCTGTTTTGTGTTCAGCCTGCACGAGGTCTCGCTTGAAACCCATCCGCATCATTACCGATAGTAGCGCCCACCTGACCCGCGACGAAATCGAGCGGCTCCGCATCGAGGTCATCCCCATGCGGTTGCGCATTGGTCGGCGCGTCTACGCCGAAGGCGTCGAGCTTACTACCGAGGGCTACATCCGCAAACTGGCCGGGATCAAGACGCTGCCCGCCTCACAGCCGCCCAAGGTTCAGGATTTCATCGACGCCTACCATCGGCTGAGCAAAGAAACCGACCAGATCTTGTCCATCCATGCCTCCAGCAAGATGAGCGAGACCTACGAGACGGCCCGGACGGCCGCCGCCGCCCTGCGCGGGCACGCCCAGGTGACGGTCATCGACAGCGAGACCATCAGCCGGGGTCTGGGCATGGTGGTGACGAGCGCGGCCGAGGCGGCCGTCAGGGGCGCCAGCGCCCACGAGACCGCCCGTCTGGTGCGCGGGATCATCCCCACCATCTTCTTCAGTTTCTTCATCGAGGACCTGGCCTATCCTGAGCGCGATGGCCGCATCCGCCATTCGCAGTCGATCCTGGGCAGCATGTTCCACATCAAGCCGCTGATGGAAGTGCGAGAGGGCGACCTGGTGGTGATGGAGAAGGTGCGCACGCATCAGGATGTGATCGAGAAGTTGTTCACGTTTATTAGCGAGTTCGCTTATCTCGAGGAAATCGCGCTTCTGCATAACAACAACACCAATGATGCCACCGCGCTCCTGGAGCGATTGGAGGCGGCCTATCCCGACCTGCCGATCTTTACCGACACCTATGGCCCCACCCTGGCCACCTTCATCGGCCCGGCCGGATTAGGCGTCATCGTGCGCGAACGGTCACACGCCTTCTGAGCCATCATCATGGCCGATGCCGTTGGGCAACTTCTGAACATTCTGGAGCTGGAGGCTCAACGCGGCTACCGAAACGACGCGGTGGTGGGAGGGCTGGACGAATACGCCCGGCAGTGGAATTTCCAGATCGTCAGCCTGATCGACGGCAAAGAGACGGCCGAGCGCGTGGCCCAGATCGTGCAGATGCTGTCAGATTACGACCGCCTGCCCGCCGAGGCCCGGCCCAGCACCATCCGGCATCTGCGGGAGAGTCTGGCGGTGTTGGCGGGTGGGAAAGGGGACAAGGGGACAAGGGGACAAGGAGACAGGGAGACAAGGGGACAGGGAGACAAGGGGACAAGGAAGCCAGCGGTCGGAGCGCTCGCAGCGGTCCAACCGCTGACGGAGAAGCCGCAGCCAAAGCGCACGGGGACCGGACTGCAGGCGCCGCTGACGACGCTGCCGGGCGTGGGTGTGGCCCTGGCTGCCACGCTGGCCAGACTCAACCTCCATCAAGTCGGCGACCTGCTTTGGCATCTGCCGTTTCGCTACAACGATTACAGCCACCTGCGCCGCATCGATGAACTGCGCGCCGGCGACGAAGTCACCATCCTGGCCACCGTGCGCAGGCTGGATGCGCGCAAGCTGCAAGGCCGCCGCACCCTGACCACCGCCACCCTCAGCGACCTGACCGGCAGCATCCAGGCCACTTTCTGGAATCCCTACATCGACAAAGCCCTGTGGGTGGGCCGCGACTACTACTTCAGCGGCAAGGTGGGCAGCTACCTGGGCAAGCGGGCGCTGGAATCGCCCGAATTCGAACTGGCCGGCGATGACCCCACCCACACCGCCCGCATCGTCCCCGTCTATCCGCTCACCGAAGGCTTGCAGGCCCGCACCTTGCGCAAGCTCATCCGCCATGTGGTGGATGCCTGGGCCCCGCAGCTGCCCGATCCCCTGCCGCCCGACCTGCGCCGCCGCCTTGCCTTCCCCGACCTGGGCCAGGCCCTGCAACAGGTGCACTTCCCCGACGACGAGACGGCGCTGGAAAAAGCGCGCAAGCGGCTGGCCTTCGACGAACTGCTGACCATCCAACTGGGGGTCATGGGCCAGCACCGGGCCTGGCAAAGCAAGCCCGCCCAGCCGTTGCCCCTGCCCGATGCCCAGCTCAAGCTCTTTCTGGCTTCGCTGTCCTTCCAACTCACCCAGGCCCAGCGCAAGGTACTGGTCGACATCCGCCGCGACCTGGCCCACGACTTCCCGATGACGCGGCTTTTGCAGGGGGATGTGGGCAGCGGTAAGACGGTGGTCGCCGCCATCGCCATGTGGACGGCCGTCTGCAACGGCGCCCAGGCGGCGATCATGGCTCCGACCGAGATCCTGGCCGAGCAGCATTACCGCAAGCTGAAGGAGCAGTTCAGCCGCCTGCTCCATCCCAAGACCGGCTGGCCGTTGCGCGTGGACTTGCTCACGGGCAGCGTGACCGGCAAGAAGCGGCAGGAGGTGCTGGCGGCGCTGTCTGCGCCCGACCCTTCCGCCCGCACCGACATCCTCATCGGCACCCACGCCCTCATCCAGGAGAACGTCGTCTTCCACGACCTGGCCGTGATCGTGGTCGATGAGCAGCACCGTTTCGGTGTGGCCCAGCGCGCGGCCCTGCGCGAGAAGGGGGCCGGCTTCAACCTGGCCACGGCCCCCGGCGCCAACAACACGCCCCACACCCTGGTGATGAGCGCCACCCCCATCCCCCGCACCCTGGCCCTGACCATCTTCGGCGATATGGATGTGAGCGCCATCGACGAACTGCCGCCCGGCCGCCAGCCGATCAAGACCTATTGGATCAAACCCGACGCCCGCAGCCGCGTCTACAAGTTCATCGAGGCGCAGGTGGCCGAGGGCCGGCAGGCGTTCATCATCTATCCACTGGTCGAGGAGAGCGAGGCGATGGGCGATGTCGGCGCGGCCGTGGCCGAGCATGGGCGCTTGCAAGCGAAAGTCTTCCCCAGGCTCAAGGTCGGGCTGCTGCACGGGCGGCTGAGCGGCAAGGAGAAGGACGCCGTCATGCGCGCCTTTGCCGCCGGCGACTACCACATCCTGGTCAGCACGGCCGTGGTCGAGGTCGGCATCGACATCCCCAACGCCACCGTGATGCTGATCGAGAACGCCGAACGGTTCGGTCTGGCGCAACTGCACCAGTTCCGGGGGCGGGTGGGTCGCGGCGCCCATGCCTCGTACTGCGTCCTCGTCAGCGACCCTGGCAGCGACACCAGCGCCGAACGGCTGCGGGCGATGGAGCGCAGCCAGGATGGCTTTGCCCTGGCCGAGATCGACCTGCAACTGCGCGGCCCCGGCGAGTTCTTCGGCAGCCGGCAGAGCGGCCTGCCCGACCTCAAGCTCGCCCGCATCAGCGACGCCCGCCTGCTGGAGCTTGCCCGCCGCGAGGCCGAAGCCCTGCTGGCCTCGGACCCCGGCTTGCGCCAACCCCAACACCAGCTCCTGGCCCAGCACATGGCCGAGTTCTTCGCCCAGACCATCGACTTGAGTTGAGGGGGCGAAGTGGCAGGTGGCAGGTCGCAGGTGGCAGGTGGCAAGTGGCAAGTGGCAGGTCGCAGGTGGCAGGTGGCAGGTCGCAGGTCGCAGGTGGCAGGTGGCAGGTGGTAAGTGGCAATAACCAATCCCCAATCCCCAATCCCCAATAACCAATCTCCAACCTCTCCCCCCTCATCCCATGCTCACCGCCCTCTATCCCGGAACTTTCGACCCCGTCCATAACGGACATGTGGACATTACCCGCCGCGCCGCCCAACTGTGGGACCGGCTCATCGTCGCCGTCTACGACCGGCCCAACAAGAAGCTGATGTTCGATGCCAGCGAGCGCGTG
Organism: Caldilineales bacterium; assembly: GCA_019695115.1. GTDB lineage: Bacteria > Chloroflexota > Anaerolineae > J102 > J102 > SSF26. The sequence goes on from JAIBAP010000031.1 coordinate 26,509, forward strand.
GCGCTCTTCGCCGAGGCCGTGCGCGACCTGCCCAACGTGGAGGTTGTGACCTACAGCGGTCTGACCGTCGATTTCGCCCGCCAGGTGGGGGCGAAGGTGATGGTGCGCGGGCTGCGCGCCATCTCCGATTTCGAGTACGAGTTCCAGATCGCCCTCACCAACAAGGAGTTGGCTCCCGACATCGAGTTCTGCGCCCTGATGACCAGCCTGGAGCACGCCTTTCTCGCGGCCAGCATCCTCAAAGAGGTGGCCTTGCTGGGCGGCGACATCACCACGATGTGCCCACCGCATGTGGCCGCGGCCCTGCGCCAGCGTGCTCACGAACGCTCGCTTGCCGCCAGCGATAAGATCGAGCGGATTTGATGACACGAATCGGATGACACGAATTGGATGACACAAATTGGAGGAAACACAGATGGTATCTGTTCACGTTCTGTCATTGCGAGGGGCGACAGCCGTCCTGAACGCAGTGAAGGAAGCAATCTCCAAATCACATGAGGAAGTCGGGGATTGCTTACTTCGCTTCACTCAGTACCCTACGGCCTCGCAATGACAGGCAAGGTGAACTCTTACCACAGATGTTGCCGTGGTCGGTTGTGGGCGGCTGATCACGTGAGCGTTTGCATGGAGGTGTGTTCACTCCGCCGTTCGCACGCAGGCGTGCTCACTCCGCTCGGTCGCACGTAGGCGTGCTCACTCCGCCGTTCGCACGCAGGCGTGCAAACTCCGCTCGGTCGCACGTAGGCGTGCTCACTCCGCTCGGTCGCACGTGGGCGTGCGAACTCCGCCGTTCGCACGTAGGCGTGCGAACTCCGCTCGGTCGAGGCGATTTGCGGTAAAATACGGTAATGATCGACAAAGAACTGTATCGCCAGGCGCACGAACTGCACAATGCCTGGAATGAATTCGATGAGGCCGAGCGCATCCGCAAGGCCGGGACGCTGACGCCCGCCGAAGCCTGGCGGCAATATGTGGATTTGGTCGAGTTCATCTGGCGCATGGTTCCAGAACAGAGCGCGCGGGAGCGAGCCGAGCACCTGGCCGCCCTGGATCTGTATTACGAGCGCGTGCAGCGGTTGGAGGCGTGGAGGAAGGAACAGGGCAAGTCCAGCTGACTGTCATCCGCAACCACAAACCACAAGGAGTCAACAACGATGTCGAACCTCCCCATCACCCACATGACCCTCTACAAGCACGGCGTCGGCTTCTTCCAGCGCCGGGCGGCACTCAGCGGCGACAAGGTCGATCTGACCTTCCGCGTCGCCGAGATGAACGATGTCCTCAAAAGCCTGACCGCCATCGATTGGGGCGCGGGCCAGGTGCTGGGCGTCGAATATGCCACGCCGCAGAGCCGGGAGGAACGGCTGGCCGGGTGCAGCATCCGCCTGAGCGACGCCCGCAGCCTGGGCGATCTACTGGTGGGGCTGCGCGGGCGGCGGGTGACGCTGCTGCTCGACCAGGGCGAGGCGGCCAATGGCGCGCTGATCGGGTTGGATGAGGCGCCTGAGCGACAGCCGCTGGCCTCGGCTCTGGTCTCGTTGCTGGCTGCGGACGGCCAGCAGGTGCGGGCCTTTGCCCTCGGCCGGGTGCAGGGCGTGGATATCGAGGACGAGCGCGGCGCCGGCGACCTCCGTTTCTTCCTCGACACCGCCCTCAGCCCCGAAACCCACCGTCTGGTATCCATTCGCCTGACGCCCGGCGAGCATGATCTCTCGGTCAGCTATGTGGCCCCGGCCCCCACCTGGCGCGTGAGCTACCGGCTGGTGGTGGAGGGCGAGCGGGCCTTGCTCCAGGGCTGGGGGGTGTTCGATAACCGCCTGGAGGAGGATTTGCAGGGGATTTCGCTGGCGCTGGTGGCCGGAATGCCGATCTCGTTCGTCTATGACCTTTACACGCCGTTTACGCCCGCCCGGCCGGAGGTGAAGGAGGAGGGGCGGGTGGCAGCGCAGCCGGTGGAGTTCGACCAGGCGCTGGGTAGCCCGCCATCCGAAGAACGCAGTCTGCGGATGGCAGCGCCCATGACCATGGCCGCCCCCACCCGCGGGCGGGCCAGCCTCAAGGCTGAGGCCATCGAAGCGGCGGCCCCGGCCCAGGCCAGCGGCAAAGACCTGGGCGAGCTGTTCCAGTACGACATCGCCACCCCGGTGACGGTGGGCCGCGGGCAATCGGCCATGGCCCCCATCCTGGCCGCCTGGCTGCCGCGACGCAAAGACCTGATCTACAACCCGGCCAAGTTCGCCAAACACCCGGTGGCCACGCTGCGGCTGCGCAACGAGACCGGCCTGACGCTGGAGCGCGGCCCGGCCACGGTGATCGAGGACGGCGCCTATGTGGGCGAGGCCCTCCTGCCGTTCACGGCCGAGGGCGGCGAGATCGTGGCCCCGTATGCGGTCGAGCTGGGCGCCAAGCTGCGCGAGGAGTCGGGGCAGCGGCGGGAGATGCGGGCGCTGCGGATCGAGGGCGCCTATCTGCGGGTGGAGGAATGGGAAGTCCGCTGGCGGCAGGTGTGGCTGACCAACAGCACGCCCAAGGGGCTGGCGGTTCTGGTCGAGCACCGGCGCCCGCAGCAGTACAGCCTGTTCGAGACGGCCGAGCCGAAGGAGCGCACGGATGAGTTCCTGCGCTTCGAGTTGGCGGCGGCGGCCCGGGCCGAGGCCAGTCTGCTGATCCAGGAGCGGCGGCTGGTGGCGAGCCGGGAGGAGTTGCAGAAGCAATCCTATGACAATCTCAGCCGCTATCTCCAGGCTGGCCTTATCGACCAGAGCACGCATGATTTCGTGGCCGGATTGCTGCGGCTGTGGGAGCAGGTCGATACGCTGAAGCGGCGCCTGGGCGAAGTCGGGGCCGAGCGCGACAAGATCTTCAAGACGCAGCAGCAGATTCAGGCCAACATGGCCGCGCTGGGCCAGACCGGCAAGGAAGGCAGCCTGCGCGCCCGCTATGTGGATGACCTGGAAGCGAGCGAGGCGCAGTTGAAGGCGCTGGCGCAGCAGGAAGCCGAGGTGCAGAAGGAGATCGAGCGGGTGGAGAGGGAGATCGACCAGCGCATCCGGGAGGCCGGCCATTGATGGTGGTGCGAGAACCCGAAGCCTTGCCCGGTCAGGGTGCTGATGGTAGAATGGGTGTAGAAATCGCTACGATTCAGGAGAGGACAGAGATGACACAGACACAGCTTACATTGCGGCGTATCGAGACGATCCTGCCACAATTGCCGTTGCCGCAACTCGAGATGGTGTTAACGTTCACCGAGTTTGTGCGCGAGCGCGCTGCTCTGTACGGCGAGAACGAGGTGCTTTGGTCGTTCGTCGCGCGCGAACAGGCCTATCGGGCCGCGCATCCTGAGGATGTGGTGGTATACAACTCGGATGCCGAGCTGGCCAGATCGGTCTTGGGCGATAGTTGACCTGCGCACATTCTCGCATCGCGCCGCGTCATCCAACACTTACTGCCAATCACTGAAGGGATGAGTGGCAGCGCTGGGGAAGTGCAGGCAATCAACCGGCGCACGAAAACAGCGATCTGGCTGCCCTGGAACCGGTGCCAGGTTGCATGACAGCAGACTTTTTTGCACGCGAAAGCGCCCGGCTTGTCAAAGACAAGCCGGGCGCTTTCGCTTATTCTCCGGCCCGTTGGCGTTGGGCAGCGCTGTCCTGCCCTCTCGCCGGACCCATCGACATTCGTTTCAAGAACTCAGCGCCTGATGTGACAAAAGTCGCAGCCATGTGCAGGTGATTCGGTTATACTGCTGGCATCGAATCAGCTTCCGTTGCCCAAGTAAGGGCGGGCAACGTTTCTTCCGGCGTCATCCTGGCCGCAACGACCCCCTGAGCGGCTTTCTGCTTCCTCCAATCGCATAGGATCGAGCGGCTTGCCACCGGCGTGGTGAACGCCCGATCTGCCTGGAGGCTCCCTGAACAGATTCCCGGCCGCGGAATCCTCGCCATGTCGAGGCGTTTTCATCCGCCGCGACGCCGATCCTGCATGGTTGGGGCTGCGGTTTTCGCCAACCTCGGACAGGCTCCCCATCTCTTGCGCATCGCTCTCTCCCCTCGACAACCAATCCCCAATCTCCACTTACCCGCAAGGAGGAAGCCGCCATGAAACCCACCCGATCCCACGCCCTCGTCATCCTCACGCTCGTCTTTGCCGTCCTTTTCCTCGGCGCCTCGGGCCTGGCGCTTGCCCAGGACCCCACCCCGCCCGCCGCCGGCAGCCCATCCGCCGAACCCCTGGCCCCTGCCATCACACTTGGCACGTCGTTCACCTACCAGGGCCGGCTGACCGACGCCGGCAACCCGGCCACCGGTGCCTACGACCTCCAGTTCAAGCTCTTCGATGCCGCCAGCGGCGGGACTCAGATCGGCAGCACGGTGAGCAAGAACGACTGGGCGGTGAGCGGCGGCCTGTTCACCACCGACCTGGACTTTGGCGCCGGCGCGTTCGATGGGCAGGCGCGCTGGCTGGAGATCGCGGTGCGGCCGGGCGCAAGCACCGGCGCATACACGACGCTGACCCCGCGACGGCCGCTACTCGCCAGTCCGTATGCGACGTACAGCAACGTGACGCGTGGAATAACAATAGATGGCAGTGGCAACGTGGATTATAACCGCCTGAGCAAGCTAGACATTGCAGAAGAAGGATATTCCGCAATCATCCGGGCTCGGGACTTGGACTTCGGGAGTTCAACGAGACGAGGGACCCCAGGCAGGGCTCTAGTTGATTCGTCGAGCCGACTCACCATCAACTATGCCGGTGACTGGGCTGGTGGAGTGCTGATCGATAGCAATTTAGACGTTGAGGGTAGTGTTGACATCAACGGTGCGATTGTCATCCGGGCTCGGGATCTGAACTTCGGGAGCTCAACAAGACGAGGAGAACCAGGCAGGGCCCTGGTTGACTCATCGAGCCGACTCACGATCAACTATGCCAGTGACTGGGCGGGCGGAGTGCTGATCGATAGCAATGCACAAATCAATGGCACCACCCAAACCAATGTCCTTCAGATCACGGGCGGTGCCGATCTCGCGGAGCCCTTCGCCATCACGGATCGGCCGGAACCCGGCCTGGTCGTCGCCATTGACCCTGACCACATCGGCCAACTGCGCATTGCCGACAAGGCTTACGACCGCACGGTGGCCGGCGTCATCTCCGGCGCCGGCGGCCTGCAGCCCGGCCTGACCATGCAGCAGCCGGAAGTCGTCCTGGGCGAAGCGCACCCCGTCGCCCTCACCGGTCGCGTCTACGTCTGGGCCGACGCCAGCTTCGGCGCCATCCAGCCCGGCGACCTGCTCACCACCTCGGCCACTCCCGGCCACGCCATGAAGGTAGGCGACTACGCCCAGGCCCAGGGCGCCATCCTGGGCAAGGCGATGAGCCGGCTGGAAGATGGCAAGGGCTTGGTGCTGGTGTTGGTGAGTTTGCAGTAATGCCAATGAGGAGGCTGAAAATGAAGATGAAGACGCTTATGAACTGTCTTTTTGCCTTGTGTCTGGTCATAGTAGGGGTTTCCGGCCCAGATCCAGTGACAGCAGGCATGAACACTGATGGACAAGTTGTAGGGCCAGGGGTACCATACGGATCGTCAGACATCCAGCTTGCAGTCATTCTGGCAGAGGATAGTTACCGACCGGTCTACGTCCCACCGCCAGCTGAATGGAAGGTGACTGCTGCTGGGGTAAACGCCCTGAACTTCAGGGTGAACTACAATCCGGCGTCATGTGAAGGTGCCCTGGCGCCGTGGAGCGCGGACGCCAGAGCCGCCTTCGACTTCGCTGCTTCAATCTGGTCGTCACTGCTGGAGGGCAGCGTACCCGTCACGATTGATGCATGCTGGCGCACCGACATGGATGCGCGGATCCTTGGTAGCGCTAGGCCCACTACATTCTGGGCCTGGTGGGATAGCGGACCGGCGCTGCTGGAAACCTGGCATCCCATCGCGCTTGCCAATCAGATCGAAAGGCAAGACCTAAACGGCGCCGACGCTGAGATCTATGCGCAATTCAATAGCACTTTCAACTGGTACTTCGGAACAGATGGCCATCCGGGTGACCGCTATGACTTTGTCTCCGTTGTCCTGCACGAAATCGGGCATAGCCTGGGTTTCACTGACTCCATGAGACGCGACGATGGCGCAGGCAATGCCGAGTGTACGGGGGTCGCGAACGTCGGCTGTTGGGGATACCTCAACCCGGTGACGCAGACTATCTATCCGACGTACTATGATCGCCTGATTGAGAACGGAAGCGGTCAAGGATTGGTGTCTGCTTTCGCAAACAGTTCGACCGCACTGGGTTCACAACTGATCAGTGATAACCTGTGGCTGGCCGGGGCAAACGCGCGGGCAGTGCAGGCGGGACTCCGACCAAAACTGTATGCTCCAACTTCATTCGCTCCTGGCAGCAGCGTTTCTCATCTCGATCAGAATACCTTCAGAAACACAACCGATGCACTGATGACCCCCGCCAGAGCTCGTGGAGAAGCGATTCACCATCCGGGGGAAATTACGCTGGGGCTGTTCCGCGATATGAATTGGCTGCCGGTCTACGTGGACGCTAACTTCATTGGAGTTGAGTTCGGCAGCGATACACATCCGTACAACACCGTCAATGAAGGTGCTAACGCTGCTGCTGTGAGCGGAGTCCTCATGATTCGGACGGGAAACTATCGCGGGACTGTATACATCACCAAAGCGATGATGCTCAAGAGCACCGGTGGTCTTGTCACCATCGGCCAGTAGCCGGGTTACCATCGCCAAGTCACGATTGAGGGATAGCCATGAAACGATCCATTCTCTCCTTCCTGTTTCTCGCCCTTCTCGCCCTGGCTGCCGTCGCGGCCCGGGCCGAATCCAACGCGCCCAACGAACCCTTCACCCTCACCTGGGACGCCATCGGCAGCGGTGGCGTCAGCAGCGGCGGCCCCTACACCCTGGCCGATGCAGCCGGCCAGCCGGCGGCGGGCGTCTCCTCCGGCGGTTCGTTCACCTTGGCCGATGGTTTCGCCGCCGCGGGTGGCGCAGTCGTGGCGCTGCCTGCGAACAAGGTCTACCTGCCGGCGATCTTGAAGTAGATGGTTGCGGTAGCGGTCGGAGCGCTCGCAGCGCTCCGACCGCTTGGCTTACAACCTCTCCCCAACCTGTCGCAGCACATCGCCATACAAGGTTTCGCTCATCCGAAAGGGCAACTCACGCAGGCGATCGAGCAGTGGTTGGAGTGGCCCAACCAGTCCGCGCTGGCGAGCCTCGATCAGGATGCCAAGCGTGCCGACGACGGCCAGTCCTCCTGCCGCCGCGCGTCGCCGCCCCCGCCTTTCGTCCATCAGCAATAGCCCGGCCTTCATTTCGTGCGCCAGCACGATGGCTTCGCTTTCGCCGGCATCCAATTCATCCGCCAACATCTCGACTGCCAGAACATTCTTGACAGTCTTCACCTTCAGCCACGAAGCAGCTATCAACTCAGCGCTGCCGATCTTATCCGGGTTGCGATGCAATTCACGATGGACGGCCTGAGGTATGTAGACGACGCCAAAAAGCGTTGGCAGCAGGTCGAGTTGTTCGACCCAGGCCAGAGCGATGAGTGGCGTCGTGTTGGAGACGACTACGTCTCGCTCCATCGCCGCACCGCCTCTACCTCTTGTTCCCACTCCGCGCTCGTGTAGTCGATGTAAGGTATCCCTTCTTCGGCCAACATGCGAATGAAGGTCAGCCTGTGCACACCCAAGATACTTGCGGCTTTGCCAGAGGAAATCTTATCGCGACGATAAAGCGAAGTCACATAGGATCGTAACAAAACATCACCGGCTTGCTGGCGCGTCAAGCCGCTGCCGACCAATAAGGCTTGAGGCAGTTTGACTTCGACGACGATATCGGGCGCGGTGTTCATCGAAACTCTCCTTGTGTGCACGGGGCTTGGCTCCGGACTCACAACCCCATCGTAGCACAAGAATCCAATGAAAGCCAGTCGTCCCCATCCCACCGCAGCGTACCATTTCGTCCCCTATCTTCTCATCATTATCGTCCTGCTCGTCTATACGCTCGGCGCCTCTGCCCATAACGGCCTGATCGCCCGGAGTGCTCCGAGTGCTCACCAGTACGATCCCCTTACCTTCCGCGCCTTCGTCGCCCGCCGTCAGGTCTGGCAGGCGGCTGCGCTAGACCCGGCGCTCTTTCCCTGCGTGCGCCTGCCGGACGGCGGCGTCTTGCCCGCGACGGCCAGTCGTTGCGATCCGGCCAGCGACATTACCCCGGCCGGCGACAGCGTCCTCTTCAATGCCCTGCTCTGCTACGCAGGCGACCTACGCGGCTGTGAGGCCGTGGCTGCTTCGCAGGGGCCGGACGGCCGCTGGTGGCGCTCGCCCCTCCACGTCGGCTGGGAAGACCCGCGCACCGGCAGCGACCGCCAGACCTCCTTCTCGCGCGACCATGCCCTGGGCGTCTTGCTCTACCTGGCCTTGACGCAAGACGCCCAGGCCGCCGGGCGTTGGCTGGATTGGATGGACGATCATCGCGGCCCGCTGGGCCAACTGCGCGTCTGCCCCGATCCTAAATCCGTCACTGACTGCGACGTCACGCCCAATCTCTATTCGCTCATGTACAAGGTGTGGAGCGCCATCCCTGGTTTGGAGCCAACGCTGGAGATGACCCTCTTCAAGAATGCGGGCGATGAAGCGATCTCGCTGCAAGCCATTGCCGCCACGTCTCCCGGCTATCAGCTGCACCTGCACGGCGTCGATGTGTTGATCAAGCGGGTCACGGGCCAGGGCGTCACCTCCAGCCTGGCCGCGGCTATTGTAGCCAAACAGCCTGACAACACCTTCTATCGCTGGCTGGACGGGCAAGACCCGCAGAGCATCGCCGCCGACGTGCTCGACCGTTGGTGCGTCTTCGACTCGCCGGACGATTACCGGGTGGGAGAACAAAACGACTGGATCTGGCAGCGCGATACCGCCGAACCAGGGCTGGCCGAACGCACGCTAGCCTGGGATTGTCTGTTTGTGGCAGATCTGCTGGATATCCCACCTGTCGATCCCTCACTTCTTCCTGCCAATGCCAACGGCGCTCTCTTTGTAGATGGAACCGCACATGCGGGCGGAAATGGCTCACGGCGAGCGCCGTTTACGACCGTGACCGCGGCCCACGCTGCAGCGTGGGATGGCGCCGTGCTGGCGATCCAGGCGGGCGCCTACAATGAATCGCTGGTGCTTGATAGGCGAGTCGCGTTGCTGCCCATCGGTGGGATAATCAGCATTGAGGGCAAATAGCGGTATGTGGTCGGCGCAATCTTGCCCATGCGGTCGGGCTACGTCCGAGAATCTCGGGCCCTCGCGCCTCGCTCATCATTGCGCACATCGCCTGGCTGACGGCGCTACGACCCAACGAGAACCCTTTCGACGCAGGAACGCTGGTGCGGCCGCCAAACGAATAACACAACCAGGATGTCAGACAGCCACGAGCTACCCCCCCATGCCATTGATCCATGGACTGCGCTCTCCTCCCAACCGGGCGAAACGCCCACTGACCACTGAATACTGCCCACTGAATACTGACCACTGCCCCATGCCCACCACCCTCCTCTCCCCCGCCGAACTTGCCCCGCACCTGGCCGACCCCGAGTGGGCCATCATCGATTGCCGCTTCACCTTGGCCGACAAAGAGCGTGGCCTTCGCGACTACCTGGCCAGCCACATCCCCGGCGCCGTCTACGCCCATCTGGATGACGACCTGGCTGGGCCGGTCATCCCCGGCGTCAGCGGCCGCCATCCCCTGCCCGACCCGGACGCCTTCGCCCGCACGTTGGGCGGATGGGGCGTGGGGCCGGGGGTGCAGGTCGTGGCCTACGACGCCGGCGGGGCTTACGCCGCCCGGCTGTGGTGGATGTTGCGCTGGCTGGGGCACGAGGCTGTGGCCGTGCTCGATGGCGGCTGGCAGGCGTGGCTGGCGGAGGGATTGCCCACGGTGTTGGGTCGGGAGACCCGACCCCTACGGGTGTTTGCGCCGCGGCTCCGGCCCGAAGTGCTGGCGACGACGGACGAGGTAGACGCCATCCGTCTCGACCCGGCCTGGCGGCTGCTGGATGCCCGCGGGGCCGACCGTTTTCGGGGCGAGAACGAGACCCTCGACCCGGTGGCCGGGCACATCCCCGGCGCCCTCTCCCTTCCCTACACCGGCAACCTGGCCCCCGATGGCCGCTTCCTCCCCGCCGAAGCCCTGGCCGCCCGCTTTGCGCCCCTCCTCGGCGACACGCCCGCCCAACGCGTCGTCTGCTCCTGCGGCTCCGGCGTCACCGCCGCCCACAACCTGCTGGCCATGCTGCACGCCGGCCTGGGCGAAGCCCGCCTGTACGCCGGTTCCTGGTCAGAATGGATCACGGATCCAGCGCGGGCGGTGGCGACAAAGGAGGACGATCAGGTGAGGTGACGGAGTACAGCGCCCGATGACGTGCTGCCTGGCGATCGACCTTGAGCTTGCGCAAACGGCGCATCGCCGGCGTGGGTCGCCGCTCCTGTTCGGCGCGCATCCGTTCGCCGTGCTCGATCCATTCTGTAAGATAGGCCCCCATCCGGCTCTTGTTTTGCTGATAGTAGAGGATCGTAGCGTAGATCTCTTCCAAGTTGAGGGTGGGCAAGGTCTGAGCGATCTCTTCAGGCGTTTGGGCGCGATGGATGTACTCATAGAGCACCGACTCGATGCCAACGCGATGCCCCTTGATGCGGATATCATCCGCTGCGAGAAAATCGAAATAGTCCTCACCTTCACGTTCTGCCTCCTGATCATGAAAACTGCCAGCACAGAAATTATACCTGCTTGCCGCAGGTTGGTCGCTCTACAAGCAACGGCCTGACAAAGAGTGGGGGCTGACGGATTGCATCAGCTTCGTGGTGATGGGAAGGGAGGCGATTATCGAAGCGATGACCTCTGATCATCACTTCGTACAGGCGGGCTTCGCCAAACTGCTGGCGATTTGACGTAGCCTGACATCGGGGCGAGGAAGTATTCTGGCCGCGTTTCTCGTTCCGCGCCCGCGAAAACTGGCGCCAAACGCACGCCGCCGTCCAGTAGACACCCGCGCCAAAAAACGCTATAATGCAAAGCGAACTTTTGTTCTACTCCCCCCGCCTCCCTGCGTCTCCCCTTCCCTGCGTCCCTCCCTCTCCCCCTCCCTGCGTCTCCCCTTCCCTGCGTCCCTGCGTCTCCCCCTCCCTGCGTCCCTCCCTCTCCCCCTCCCTGCGTCCCTCCCTCTCCCCCTCCCTGCGTCTCCCGCCCCCCACCCATGCCCGCCTTCCAGATCACCGCCGACTTCCAGCCCACCGGCGACCAGCCCACGGCCATCACCAAACTCGTAGATGGCCTGGGCAAGAGCTTCAAACACCAGACCTTGCTAGGCGCCACGGCCACGGGCAAGACCCATGTCATGGCCCGGGTCGTCGAGGCCGTCCAGCGCCCGGCCCTGGTGCTGGCCCACAACAAAACCCTGGCCGCCCAACTCTACGCCGAATTCCGCGAATTCTTCCCCCAAAACGCCGTCGAATACTTCGTCAGCTACTACGACTACTACCAGCCCGAAGCCTACCTGCCCCGCACCGACACGTATATTGAAAAGGACTCGCAGATCAACGAGGAGATCGACCGCCTGCGCCTGGCCGCCACCTCCTCGCTCTTCAGCCGCCGCGACGTCATCATCGTCGCCTCGGTCTCGGCCATCTACGGCCTGGGCAGCCCAGAGGACTACGGCCGCGTGGCCATCACCCTGACCACCGGCGAAACCCGCCGCCGCAACAACCTCCTGCGCCACCTGGTCGACATCTACTACACCCGCAACGACACCGGCCTGGCCCCCGGCAAGTTCCGCGTCCGCGGCGACACCCTGGAGATCATGCCCGCCTACGCCGAGACGGCCTACCGCCTCGAATTCTGGGGCGACGACATCGAGCGCATCACCGAGATCGAAACCCTCACCGGCGAGATCCTGGCCGAGCACCAGCGCGTCGACATCTTCCCGGCCAAGCACTTCATCACCCCCCAGGACAAACTCACCGAGGCCATCACCGACATCGAAGGAGAACTCGCCGCCCAGATCAAAGCCTTCGAGTCGCAGGGCAAGCTGCTCGAGGCCCAACGCCTGCAACAGCGCGTCAACTACGACCTGGAGATGCTGCGCGAGGTGGGCTACTGCTCCGGGATCGAGAACTACTCTCGCCCGCTGGCCCGTCGTCTGCCCGGCTCCCGGCCCTGGACGCTGCTCGACTACTTCCCCGACGACTACCTCATCTTCATCGACGAATCGCACATGACCCTGCCGCAACTGCGCGGCATGTACAACGGCGACCTGGCCCGCAAACAGGTGCTGGTCGATCACGGCTTCCGCCTGCCCTCCGCCCTCGACAACCGCCCCCTCCGCTTCGAGGAATTCGCCGATCTGGTCGGCCAGGTGGTCTACGTTTCGGCCACGCCCGGGCCATACGAACGCCAGGTTTCCGAACAGACGGTCGAGCAGATCATCCGCCCCACCGGCCTGCTCGACCCCACCGTGGTCATCCGCCCCACCAAGGGCCAGGTGGACGACCTGGTGAAGGAGATCAACGAGCGGGTCAAGCGCGGCCAGCGCACCCTCGTCACCACCCTCACCAAGCGCATGGCCGAAGACCTGGCCGATTACCTGGCCGAACTGGGCCACAAAGTCCACTACCTGCACTCCGAGGTGCATACCATCGAGCGGGTCGAGATCCTGCGCGACCTGCGGCTGGGGGTCTACGACGTGGTGGTGGGGATCAACCTGTTGCGCGAGGGCCTGGATCTGCCCGAAGTCAGCCTGGTCGCCATCCTCGACGCCGACAAAGAGGGCTTCCTGCGCTCCGAGACCTCGCTGATCCAGACCATCGGCCGCGCCGCCCGCCATTTGGACGGCATGGTGATCATGTACGCCGACCGCATCACCGATTCGATGCAGCGCGCCCTCGACGAAACCAACCGCCGCCGCGCCGTGCAGGAAACCTACAACCACGCCCATGGCATCGAACCGCGCTCGATCATCAAGGCCGTCCACGACCTGACGCAGCGAGTGGCGACCGAGGCCAAAGTGGCCGAACCCGGCCCGGTCTACTACACCGGCGGCGGCGAAACCCTGCCCCGGCTCAACGCCCTCCCCCGCGACGAGCGCCTGAAGCTGATCAAAGAGCTGGAAAAGCAGATGCAAGAGGCCGCCCGCCAGCTCGAGTTCGAGCAGGCCGCCGTCCTGCGCGACCAGATCATGGAACTGCGCCGTTCCCTCCACGACGACGAAAACCTGCCGGCGTGGGAACGGATCAAGATGTTGGATGCGTGATCTCAGTATGGCTACAGGCATTTCGCACACGAAGTGGCAGGGCAAGACGCAAGGGACCGGAACCGCGGGTTGCCTCGAACTGAATTACGAAGACAAGACGCCAGAGACGGCCGTGATGCTGACGCCCCCCGGCCAATATTCGGCGCTGTATGCACAAAGTGACAAGAATCTGCTCTTCTATGGCGATAACATTCCTGTTCTTGCCTATCTTGCTAACCATGTAGATATTCGAGGAAAGATTCGTCTCGTCTATATCGATCCACCTTATGCCACCGGCATGGTTTTCCAATCTCGCTCCCAAACTGATGCTTATCAGGATATGTTGATGGGAGCCAACTATCTCGAATTTCTTCGCCAACGACTAATCTTCCTCAGGGAACTCCTTGCTGACGATGGGTCGATCTATGTTCATTTAGATGAGAATATGGCTTTCTATGTGAAAGTGATTATGGATGAGGTATTTGGGGCTAGTAATTTTAAGAATTGGATTACAAGAAGAAAATCTAATCCCAAAAACTATACACGTAAACGCTTTGGCGACATATCTGATTACATCATGTTTTACACTAAATCAGATGATTACATTTGGAATCGCCCCTATGAAGCCTGGACATCTGATGGAATCGAACGAGAATATCCGTATTTTGAAAAGGAAAGCGGGCGAAGATACAAAAAAGTGCCGATCCATGCACCGGGCACGCGTAACGGCGAGACCGGGCAACCCTGGCGGGGAATGAACCCGCCACCTGGCAAGCACTGGCAATACACGCCCGCCACCCTCGATCGAATGGATCAGCGGGGCGAGATTTACTGGTCTCCCACTGGCAATCCACGTCGCAAAGTCTTTCTGGATGAGAGCGCGGGCAAACCGGCGCAAGATATTTGGCTTGATTTTCGGGATGCTCACAACCAGAACATCGAGATCACAGGATATCCCACTGAGAAGAACCCGAATTTGTTGGCGCGGATCATATAGGCATCCTCGAATCCGGGCGACATCGTGCTCGATTGTTTTGCAGGCTCTGGCGTCGCCTTGTCAGTTTCCCATCTGCTCGGCCGGCGTTGGATCGGCGTCGACAATAGCAAGCAGGCCATCGAAGCCATCCTCAAGCGCTTCGCGGTCGGAACCGAGCGCATGGGCGATTTCGTGCAAGCGCGCAGCACCGACAGCACGCCAGATCTGCAAAGTGTAGCGCCTAGTTTGTTCGACCTCCTGCGAGATGAACCCGTTGCTGACATACAACCGGATTCCCCCACCACCTTACGTGATTTCTCCCTTTATGCTGAGAAAGGACTCGAATTCGATCTAGAAGAATTGCTCTCTAGATGGTTATAGGTAAGTGTTCACCTTCGAGGTGCGACGCACTTCGCGAGCGTCAATGACTCGGTTTTCAGCACCAGGCAGGTCATGAAGTCGCCCAAAGTACGTCGCACCAGTTAAGCAACGACACGCAACACGCAATACGCACCAGCTAATCCCCATGCCCATCCTCGACCCCTTCGGCAAAGTCCAAACCATCGACCTCGATCACGAAATGCGCGGCGCGTACCTCGACTACGCCATGAGCGTGATCGTGGCCCGCGCCTTGCCCGACGTGCGCGACGGCCTCAAGCCCGTGCATCGCCGCATCCTCTATGCCATGCACGATATGGGCCTGCGCCACGACCGGCCCTACAAGAAAAGCGCGCGCATCGTCGGCGAGGTGCTGGGCAAGTACCATCCCCACGGCGATGTGGCCGTGTACGACGCCATGGTGCGGCTGGCGCAGGATTTCTCGATGCGTTACCCGCTGATCGACGGCCAGGGCAACTTCGGCTCGGTCGATGGCGACAACGCCGCCGCCATGCGCTACACCGAGGCCCGGCTGAGCGAGATCGCCGGGGAGATGCTGGCCGACATCGACAAAGACACGGTCGATTTCGGCCCCAACTTCGATGACACCCTCAAAGAGCCGCTTGTCGTGCCCTCGGCCCTGCCCAACTTGCTGCTCAACGGCGCCAGCGGCATCGCCGTGGGCATGGCCACCAACCTGCCTTCGCACAACCTGGGCGAAGTGGTGGATGCTCTGGCTTTCATGCTCGACCACTATCATGCCGTCGATGAGATCACGCTCGAACACCTGCTGTTCTACATCAAAGGCCCGGATTTCCCCACCGGCGGCATCGTCTTCCGCTACCAAGATGGCAAAGAAGGCCGGGAAGACACCATCGCCAAAGCCTATGCCAGCGGTCGCGGCCGGCTCACCGTCCAGGCCAAAGTCCATGTCGAAGCCATGAGCCGCAGCCGCACGCGGCTGGTCGTCACCGAGCTGCCGTATCAGACGACCAATGGCCGGGTGGTCGAACGCATCGCCGAGCTGGTGCGCGAAGGCCGTCTGGAGGGCATCGCCGACCTGCGGGATGAGTCCGACCGGCAGGGGATGCGGATCGTGGTCGAACTCACCCGCAATGTCGAGGCCAAGGACCTCCTGGAGCAGCTCTACAAGCTGACCCCGCTCCGGCAGACGTTTGGCGTCAGCGCCCTGGCCCTGGTGAATGGCGAGCCGCACCTGCTCTCGCTCAAGCGCATGCTCCAGCTTTTCATCGAGCACCGCCGCGAGATTGTGCGGAGGCGCTCGCAATACGACCTGGCGCGAGCGAAGGAACGCTCGCACATCCTCGAGGGCCTGCTCATCGCCCTCGCCAACCTGGACGAGGTCATCGCCACCATCCGTCGCAGCTCCGACACCGACACGGCCCGCGCCCGGCTGATGGAACGCTTCAAACTGACCGAGATCCAGGCCCAGGCCATCCTCGACATGCCGCTCAAGCGCCTGTCGCAACTGGAGCGGCAGAAGCTGGAGGCCGAATACAAGGAACTGAAGGAGCGCATCCGCTACCTCGAAGACCTGCTGGCGCACCCGCAAAAGATGCTGGGCGTGATCAAGGACGAATTGCTGGCCCTGAAAGCGAAATACGGCGACGCCCGCCGCACCCAGATCGTGGATGTGCAAGGCCCGGCCCTCATCGCCAGCGATTTCCTCTCGGAGGAGGAGGTGCTCGTCCTCCTGACCAAGAGCGGCCAGCTATTCCGCCAGTCGCTGGCCGGGCGACGCCGCGGCTCCTTGCCCCGCCGCACTGCCGACGCCCCCATCGCCCTCGCCGCCGCCCCGGCGCGCGACTCCCTCTTCCTCTTCACCGCCGCCGGGCAGGCCGTAGCCAAGAACATCCATCAGTTGCCCGAAGACGAAGGCCCGCACTTCACCGAGCAGGTGGACCTGCGCCCCGACGACGACATCGTGACCATGCTGCCCCTGTCGGCGCCGGACGAGAACGGCGATGCCGGCCCCAGCCTCTTCCTCTACACCCGTGAAGGTCGCTGCAAACGCATCGCCGTCTCCGAGCTTTTGGGCGCGGCCCACACCTCGCCGCTGGTGATGAACGTGCCAGCCGGCGATGCCCTGGCGGGCGTGGTGCTGTGCGAGGGCGCCGATGACCTGCTTCTGGCCACGCGGTTGGGTCAGGCCATCCGCTTTAGCCAGGACGATGTGCGGGTGATGGGGCTGGCCGCGGCGGGCGTGCTGGCAATGAAGTTGGAACCGGGCGACCAGATCGCCGGGGCCGGGCTGTGCAAGCCGGGTCGCCAGGTCGTTTTGCTGACCACCAAGGGCGTGGGGCTGCGCACCGACGTGAGCCAATATCCCGTGCAAAAACGCTACGGCAGCGGCGTGGCGGCGATGAAACTGGTCGCCAACCAGGGCGCCATCGAGGCCGTGGCCGTGGTCGATGCCGAGCCGGAGATGTTCCCAATCCTCAGCAAAGGCCCCATGCGCGTGCTGCGGCTGGAGGACGTGCCATTGGCAGCCCGGGCGGCGCGCGGCCGCCAGGTGGCCGGGCTGACCGACGGCGACGTGCAGCGCCTGTTGGCCGTCGTCATCCCCCGCGTCAAGGAAGCCGAGGCCACGCCGGAGCCCCCGCCCCCGCCCCCGCCGCCGCCACCACCCCCGGCCCCTGCCACGACCCAACGAACGAAAGCCGCACCCGAAAAGGTCGCGTCCGCCAAGCCGGCTGCCGCGCCAGCAGCCAGGCCCGCGCCAGAATCGCCGGCGCCGGCCAAACCGGCCGCTAAGCAAGCCGCCTCGCCCAAGCCCACCAGCACAGCCGCCCCAGCACCCAGGCCCGCGTCAGAATCGCCGGCGCCGGCCAAACCGGCCGCTAAGCCAGCCGCCTCGCCCAAACCCGCCAGCACCGCGCCCGCGCCGGCCCAGCAACCCACTGCCAAGCCCGCCCGCTCACCTAAGCCAGAAGGCGTGGCAGCCCCCAAACCCGAAGCCAAGAAGCCGGCCCCGCCCGCCAAAACGCCCAAACAACCGCCTGCCCCCGCCGCTCCCCCCGAGCAGCTATCACTGCCCGAGATCACCGCTGCTCAGCCGGGCAGCCTGGAGACGATCAAGAAGCGGGTGCGCAAGCCGTCGCCCGACGCCCCGGCGCCGAAAGCGAAGCCGTAGCCCGGCCCTACAGCGTCAACATCCCCACCACCCTCTCCAGTTCGGCCTGCGTCGGCTCGTCCTCCCAGCGCGGCCAGAGGGGGGTGGGGGACAACGGATCGGTAAAACCGGCGTTCAGATCGTGGCTGTTCCGGCCCAGGGCCAGCCCGTAGGCCAGCAAGCCGGCGCGTTCTTCGTCCGCGAGCGCGGCGCCGGGGTCGCGCAGGAGGCTGAAGGCCAGGTTGCAGCTGACGTAAGCATCGTGCGCATCGCCCAGCTGGTCTTGGAGCGAGATGACGAAGTCGATCAGGGGCGCTGAGTCCGGGTCGGTGACATAACGCGTGAACTCCAGCAGATAACGCAGCCGCTTGATCGCGATCCGCAGGGCGTGAAAGTGCTCGTCGGGGGTGTCAGCCTGGAGCGTCCCCTCGTACAGCCGGATTTCGGCGATGGCCGTGCGCATCAGTTCGGGCAGGATGTGGCCCAGACGCACCTTGCTGCGCAACTTCCTGCGTGCGAACTGGTGCAGGGTGGTCTGCAAGCGTTTGTAGTCCTTGCCCTTGTAGTAGGCCAGCATCGTTTTTCGGGCCTGGTCGCGCTCCTTCTCCAAATGCCGTCGCAGGGGCGCTTCGGCGGCAGGGGCCACTTCTTCGGCGTGGCGGTGGACGTAGATCAGACTCACGTCCAGGTCGCGCACTGGCCCCAACGTCCTGCCCAACCCGCGCAGTTGCCGGCGCAATTCGTCGTCGATCTTCTGCGGCAGCCACGGCTCGAAGGCCGATAACGCGCTCCGCATCCGCCGCGCCGCCACCCGCGCATCGTGCACGGCCTCCACATCTTCGCCGGCAATGACGCCGTGATATTGTTCGTGCAACCTGTCGGCCTGGACGGCGATGATATGCTGGAGCAGGGCTGTGGCCGGCTCGTCGAGGGCGAAGCGAATGCCCTTGGGCGTGACCTGGGGCGGGGGAGGGCCATCGTCCGGGGCGGCGGGCGTGGCTTGTTCGCCGGCCTGCGCCAATCTCAGCCCTCGCTCGAATTTGGACGAGCTTTCGGGCCGCAGCCCCCATTCCTCGACCAGCAGCCGGTCGAGGGCGGACAGATCGGCGCTCTCGCTCAGCTCGATCTCGAACTCCCACCCCGTCTCCCGTGCCTGGCCCACCAACCACTCGACCTCGTCCAGACTGACCTGGGCGATGACCGCGCCCTCGGCCAGCAGCGGCGCCATCCTCCGGGTTTGGCGGATGGTGAAGAGCCGTTGCAGGGCCTGCTCGCCGACGACGGCAAGGGCGAGTTGGCGGGCGGGGCCGTCGGGCCAGGCCGAAGGATGGGTGGGCTGGTCGGTGGCGGCGTGGAGTTCACTGCGCCGGTGGAGATGGCCATCGGCCGGGGCCAGGCTCTTCAGCTCGATGCCGCCGCCTGTCTCGGTCTGGCGGTAGCGGCAGGCGTAGCCGGCCGCCAGCAGGAGGCCAGCGGCGTCGTAATAGGCGTCTTCGACTGGCCGCGTTTCATACTCCCCCAGGGCGAAGGGGCCAAGCCGCCCGGCCTCGCGCAGCCGCGCCGCGGTCTCGCCGGTTGGGACGGTGTACTTCCATTCGGTTTCCAGATATTCGCCCATGTCAACCACCCGCCTGGGGGCTGCTTGTGAGAGCCGGGTGCGCGTCCTGCCTGGGCGCGCACCCGGCGAGTGACCGCAGAGCGGTCAGACACTTCTTACTGGTTCAGGGCGCCGGTCACAGCAGCCAGGCCGAGTGCGCCAACGCCGAGGATGCTGAGGATGACTGCGCTGACCACGAAGACGATCAGCCAGCTGACGATGACGGTGAGCACGGCCTTGGTGGTGTCGACGTCGAGCGCCTCACGCACGGCGATGATGCCCGCGACTAGCGCCCACAGCGAGCCAACCAGACCGATCAGCGCGCCCACGCAGGGGATGATGTTGAAGATGCCGAGGATGTTGGGGGCGTAGGCATAGCCGAGCGTCCGCCGCACCTCGCCGAAGTCGCCGACGCCGCCAAAGAAGCGCGTGCCGATGAATTGGGTCAGCCAGGCCCAGATGAAGTAGCCGGCGATGGCCACGAGTGCGCCCACCACCAGGGCGATGGCGGCGGCGCCAACGCCGTTGCCGCCGATCAGGGTGCTTCCGGCGGTGCCGATGCCCGACGCGGCTGCGGCCAGGATGACGACCGTGAGCGCCTCGCTATTCAAACTGGTGTCCTGCTCGACTTCGTTGTAGAAGGTCGTGTCGAGCCGGGCGGCGCGGATCATGCGTTGAACGATGCTTTCAGTTGCCATGTGTTTCCTCCAAGTACAGAACGAGACCGGAAAATGACGACGATAGAACGATATGATATTACGATGCTACCGGTTTCCAGGTTGCCGGCTGCGAACGACGGCAGAGCAGTTCGTAGGGCGAAGTATACACTGCAACTGCCTGCCGCTGCTAACGAGATGGCGGGGGCGAAGCAGGCTCGCCCTCGCCAGGGTATTTACGGCATCAACGTCAATGTCCCTTCACTGTGGGCTTCCACCTGGTCGCGCAGCCAGTATATCGGCGCATACTCGATCCGCCGCCACTGGTCGATCTGGTCGTCGTAATGCTTGTGGTAGGGGTGGCCCGACTGACCGGTAGTGTTGGTGGCGACCGAGCGGCTGAAGTCGGCCAGGTCGATGATCACGCGCAACGAGGGGAGCGAGGTCAGCTGGAAGAGGTCTTCGTCGGCGGTTGACCAGCCCGTGGCATTGACGATCTCGCCGCCGCCCGCCGTCTCGAACGGGCCGCGATTGAAGATGCCTTCGATGAGGCCGATGCCCGATTCGCCCAGGGTTTGGTTGCGGAAGGTGGCTGTGTGCAAGGCGCCCCACCGCCATTGGCTGGGATTGCTCCCCAGGCGCTCGACCACGAGATCATAGGCTTTGTCCAGCGTCCGGGCCAGAATTTGGTCCTGGGTTTCGCGGTCGGGCGTGCGCAAATCGTCCCACCAGTGCGAGTCTGGGTCCTGCATGATCTGGCGGACAAGCTCACGGTCGCGCGGGGCCATCTCGCTTAGCTCATCGGCGAACATCTCGGTGGGCAAGTAGTACCAGAAGGCCTCGAAGAAAGCAGCCTCGGGACTGTCCATCGTCTCCTGCAAATCCCAGCTCAGGAGCCGGTCGCGGGCCGCCGCCACCTCACTGCGATCGAGCTTGACCTCGGCCAGCCGCGGGATCACATCGCCCGCAAAGACATTGGCGTCGTCACCGTGGATCGCCATGAAATCGGCGACGCCGATCTTGTCCTTTGCTTCGATCATATCGACGATGCGCTGAGCGCGGAAGCCCTGCGACCCCTCATGTCGTGTGAGCCACGGATATTGCTCGTAGGGCGCGACGAGGTTGTTGGCCGTGACGATGTAGCCCTGGTCGGGGTTGTAGGAAGACGGTAGTTGATCGAAGGGTACGAAGCCCTGCCATTCGTAGTCATCCGTCCAGCCGGGCACCGGCACGAGGCCATCGTGAGGCCGGAAGGGAATCTGGCCGGGCATCTGGTAGCCGATATTGCCGTCCACATCGGCGTAGACGAAATTCTGCGACGGCGCGTCCCATTGGGCCAGGGCGGCGCGAAACTGCTCCCAGTTCTGGGCGAGGTTGATGCCAAGCACAGCGCTGGGGATACGACTGCCCTCCAGGGCCGTCCAGCGCAGGGCCAGCGGCTGCCAGCCATAGGCCCAACGCGACTGCGTGCCATAGGCAACGTCGTTCATGATCGGGCCATGACGAGTGCGGCGCACGGTCAGGATCTCAGGCTGGTCGCGGCCCGCCACCTTGATCTCCTCTTGGCTGACTTCCATCTCCACCCACTGGCCGTTGACCTCGTATTGGTCGGGGTTGGCAGGATTGACCTTCTCGATGTAGAGGTCCTGCACATCGGGATAGGCATTCGTTGCGCCCCAGGCGATGCGGTCGTTGTGGCCGATGACGACGCCGGGCGAGGTGGGAAAAGAGAACCCGACCACGTCGAAGGCGCAGGCGGCGCTCTTGGGCTGGCAATGAAGCCCGTTTTCGTACCAGATCGAGGGCATCTGGATGCTGAGATGGGGGTCGTTGGCCAGCAAGGGCATGCCGGTCTCGGTGCGGCTGCCGCCGACCACCCAGTTGTTGCTGCCGATGCCTTCGCCCTGGCCCAGAAGCAAGCTGGGGGGCAGCCCGGCGAGGAGGTTGGTATCGACCTTCTCCCAGGCGACGCCCTCCGGCAGGATGAGGGGCCGGTCGGCAGGATAGGGGTAGGCGGTCAATTCCCGCATCCAGTCCTCGCCATAGCGGGCCATCATTTGGGCGCGGTCCAGCTCATTATCGTAGTTGCCGCCCAGGTTGTAGGCCATCATCGTCGCCCAGGTGAGGGTATTGATCGGAGTCCAGGGTTCGGGTGTGAATTGGACGCCGGTCAGGCCCAGGAGACGGAATTCGAGCGGCAGCCGGCCCTTGTTTTGCTCGATATAGACGTTGACGCCTTCGGCGTAGGCTTCGAGGGCGGCCCTGGTTTCGGCGTCGAGTTGCTGCCAGCTCAGCTCGGCGCTGCGTTGCACGCCCATCGTGCGCAAGAAACGGTCCTGTGACAGGCTGGATTCGCCAAACAGCTCGGAGAGGCGACCCTGGCCGATGCGCCGCCAGAATTCCATCTGCCAGAACCGGTCCTGGGCGTGGACGAAGCCCTGGGCCATGAACAGATCATGGCTGTTGCTGGCGTAGATGTGGGGGACGCCGCGCTTGTCGCGGATGACGGTGACGGTATCCTGCAGACCGGGCAGTTGCAGCGCGCCTTTGGTCTGCGGCCAGGCCAGCCGCGCCTGATAGACGCCAAAGCCGACAAGGGCAAGGACGGCGATGAGGAGGATGCCAAGAACGACAAACAAGATGCGTCCGGCGAGGCCGAGTCGTCGGCGGGGGAGGGGTTGTTTTGTGTTTGTGGACATGGGCAACAATTCCGTGAGAATTCGTTCAATACTTAGAAATAATAAGAGAGCAACACAAAGGCTCAAAGATCACAAAGATGAAACAAAGATGGTAACGAACAATATTCCTTTGTGTTTTCTTTGTGTCTTCGTGTCTTTGTGTTTATGTTGTTTGCATAACCAGAAAATTGTTGTTTATAGTGATATTTCGATAAGAACACGTACTTCGTCAGGATTCAGCCCCTCCCAGCCAAAACGTCGCATGTCGGTGTAGCCGGCCTGGTTGAACTCGACCCCTTCTGCCTCCAGCAACCGCTGCTGGTCCAGGGCCGAGGTCTCGAAACTGCGAATCGAGCAGCGCCCGCTCTTGTTGATCACCCGCTGCCAGGGAACGGTCTCTGCCTGTTCACGGCTGAGCGAGGCCAGCGCCCACCCCACCGTCCGCGCCGCGCCGGGCGCCTCCAAAAGCTCGGCGATCTGGCCGTAGGACGCCACTTTGCCGGCCGGTATCTGGCGGACGAGGAGGTAGACCTGGTCGAAGAACGATGTCCGGGCGCCGAAGCTGCCTCTCATGCTTCCTCCTGATACCAGGCGCGATGGGCGATGTGCTGGGCCGCGGCCAGATCTTCAGGTGTGTTCACGTTCATCAGGGCGAAGCCGGTGGGGTCGAAGGCGGCGACCTCGTCTTCGTGGACCTCGCGCACCCGCACCTGGGGATGGAAGGCGATCATGCGGCGTTGGCCGGCGGTGACGGCGGCGGCGATGGCCGGGATGCAGGTCGAGCGCCGGTAGAGGGCATGGAGCGGGTGGAGGCCGTCCTCGGTGCGCGGCAGGACGACGTCGAAGCCGGGGGCCAGATCGATCAGCCGGCGTATGAGATCCAGGCTGAGGAAGGGCATGTCGCAGGCCACCAGCAGCGCCAGGTCGTAGCGGGCGACGGTCAGGCCCGAATACAGCCCCATCAGCGGCCCCAGGCCCGGCGTTTGGTCGGCGATGCAGGGCAGGCCCAGGTGGGCGTAGGTGGGGGCGTCGTTGGCCACCAGGAGGATGTCATCGGTCAATTGCCGGGCCACGGCCAGCACCCTTTCGATCAGCGGCTTGCCCAGGAACGGCGCCAGAGCTTTGTTCTGGCCCATGCGGCTGCTGGCGCCGCCGGCCAGAATGAGGACGCTGCACGCCGGCCGGGGAGTGGGGTCATCCATGGCCCAGAAAAACAAAACACCGGGTGAAGCGTTTGCGACGCCACACTCGGTGTCTTGCTGGTTGTCTGTCGTCAGAACATGCTGTTCGGAGGGTGTTCCGGCGATCTGATTCGGCGTTTAGTCCTCGTCGCCGGCGCCCGCTGCCTTGAGCAGCGCTACGACTTCGCCTACGGTCGCGACTTTCTGGGCCTGTTCGTCAGAGATTTCGCCGCCGAATTCCTCTTCGAAGGCCATCATCAGTTCGACCAGGTCGAGGCTATCGGCTTCCAGATCCTCGCGGAACCTGGCGTCCATCGTGACCTTCTCGGCTTTGACGCCCAGTTGATCGGCGATGATTTCGACAATACGGCTTTCAACACTCATGTTTTTTCTTCTCCGCTTGCGGTGATTGGTGGGATAGGCAGGTTTGGTTCGCTCGGCCGGCAGAGCCGGATGAATTCGTGCCAAAAAACCGGGGCATTCTAGCACGACTGATCCAGTCGACAAAAATCCATTGCCGACCTCGCACGACCGGCCGCGCACGACTCAAAGAGAGGGAACACCGCCATACCGGGAAAGTCGCGCGACTTGACAAGCCCATCACCCCACCGCTACACTGCCGCCCGGAGCTACGAATTATGTCCGGCAGCCATGCCAGCCGCAAAGCCGATCACATCCGCATCAATCTCGACCAGGACGTGAGTTTCCCTCGTCTGACCACCGGTCTCGAACGCTGGCGTTTCATTCATCAGGCGCTGCCCGAGGTGGATCTGCCAGGGGTCGATACAGGGGGAACGTTGTTTGGCAAACGCTTTCGGGCGCCGTTGCTGATCTCATCGATGACCGGCGGCGCCGAGGAGGCGCACCGCATCAACCTGAACCTGGCCGAAGCCGCCGAGGCGGCGGGGATCGCGATGGGGCTGGGGTCGCAGCGAGCGGCGATCGAAGACCCGGCCCTGGCCTACACTTTCCAGGTGCGGCGGGTGGCGCCGACGCTGTTGTTGTTTGCCAACCTGGGCGCAGTCCAGTTGAACAAAGGCTATACGGTCGCGCACTGCTGCCGGGCCGTCGATATGATCGAGGCCGATGCCCTGATCCTGCATCTAAACCCGTTGCAAGAGGCGGTGCAGGCCGATGGCGATTGGCAGTGGGGCGGACTGGCGGCCAAAATCGAGCAGGTGTGCCGCGCCCTGTCCGTGCCCGTCATCGCCAAAGAGGTAGGGTGGGGGATTTCAGCCGAGACAGCGCGGCTGCTGGTCGAGGCCGGGGTGTGCGCCATCGACGTGGCCGGGGCCGGCGGCACCTCCTGGACCGAGGTCGAGTATCATCGGGCGCCGAATGACCGTTTCCGCCGCCTGGCGCGCGCTTTTGCCGATTGGGGTCTCTCCACCGTCGATTCTTTGCTCGAGGTGCGCAGGCTCTATCCCTACCTGCCGCTCTTTGCCAGCGGTGGGCTGCGCGGCGGCATCGACGTGGCCAAGTGCCTGGCCCTGGGCGCCGACCTGGGCGGCATGGCCGGGCCTTTCCTGAAGGCCGCCGACAAGGGCGCCGAGGCCGTGGCCGACGAGATCGCGGCCACATTGGCCGAATTGCGGGTGGCGATGTTCGCGGCCGGGGCCGCCAATCTGACCGAACTGCGCCGGCCAGGACGCCTGGTCGAAAGGCAGGGCTGCTAGCCCAGGCCACGATGCAGCCAGCGGCGCACCGCTCGCCCCGCCCCTTTCTCCCCATCTCCGAACCAACGGGACGATGACCATGCTCGACCTTTCCACCTTCGGCGCCCTGTGGCTGCCCAAGCTCGAAGCCTATCTGCGGGGGATGCTGGCCGGAGAAGCCCCGGTGGTGAGTGGGATGTATGGCATGATGCGCTATCACCTGGGCTGGGAGGACCCGGCCGGGCAGCCAGAGACGGCCAACCAGGGCAAGCGCGTGCGGCCGCTGGTGGTGTTGCTGGCATGTCAGGCCGCGGGCGGCGACCCCTACACCGCTCTGCCGGCGGCGGCGGCGGTGGAGCTGGTGCACAATTTCTCGCTCATCCACGACGACATCGAGGATGGCAGCCCCACCCGCCGCCATCGCCCTACCCTTTGGAGCTTGTTCGGCCCGGCGCAGGCCATCAATGCCGGCGACGCCATGTTCACCCTCGCCCGGCTGGCCCTGGCCCGGCTGAGCGAGCGCGAGACGCCCGCGCCCCGCGCCCTCTCTGCCTTCTATCTCTTCGACCAGACCTGCCTGTGCCTGACCGAGGGCCAGCATCTGGACATGAGCTTCGAGACCCGCACCGAGGTCTCGCCCGATGACTATCTGACCATGATCGGCGGCAAGACGGCGGCGTTGCTGGCGGCCTCGGCGCAATTGGGCGCCATCGTTGCCGGCGCCAGCCAGGAGGCGGGGGGCCAGTTCTGGCGCTTCGGCCACGAGCTGGGCCTCAGTTTTCAGATTCAGGACGACATCCTGGGCATCTGGGGCGACGAGGCTCAGACCGGCAAATCGGCCGCCAGCGATCTGCTGACGCGCAAGAAGACACTGCCCGTGCTTTTTGCCCTGGCCCGGCCCGGCGATGATGCCCAAGCCCTGCGCCGCTTCTACCGGCCCGACCACGACCTGACTCCGGGCGACCTAACTCCGAGCGATCTGCCGGCCATGCTGGCCCTGCTCGACCGCTTGGGCGCCCGCAGCTACGCCGCCGCCGCCGCCCAAACCCATGCCGAGGCAGCGCTGGCGGCCCTGGCGGCTACCGGCGGCGAGGCCGAGGGCGTGGCGATGTTGCGCGAGTTGGCCCTGAAGCTGTTGGGTCGGGAGAGTTGATTGCTCGCCTCATGGCGCCGATGGCCAGGCCAGAGGGGTGCTGTTTGACGATGACCATCACCTCTGCTATAGTCGTGGTCATGACGACATGGGAGACAGTCCCGCTATGAGTACCACACTGCGCACTCTGGAAGCAGTCTACGAGAACGGTCTGTTGCGGCCGCTCGAGCCGATACAAGATCGCAAGGACCAGATCTATATTGAGATGATCTTGACCCCTCGCGTGTGGCAGGAGCAGCAGCGCATGGCAAAGCCCGACTTACGCGGGAAGTATCGCAGCTATCTTAGCAGGAGCAGTGACTTCATGGCCGGCAAGCAGGCTGAAAAAGCCCTGGAGCGTTGACACGATGGCGCTTGAGCAGGGAAAGCGCGAACGATTTGTGATCGACGCCTGCGCCTTGATTGCCTACTTCAATGATGAGGAAGGCGCATCGGTGGTGACAGATATCCTGAACCGTGCTCGGGGCGGAGAGATCGACTTGTATGCTGCTTCGGTGAACAGCTACGAGCTTTACTACGACTGTCTGAAGCGCGATGCGGAGATGGCTCAAGAACTCCTGAGCGATATCCGCGAGTTGCCAGTTGTCGTCGTTGAGACACTGGATGACTCACTGATGCAGTTCGCCGGCCGCTATAAGACTTACTATCGTCTCTCTTTGGCGGATTCCATTGCTCTCGGTCTGGCGCAGCAGCTTGATGCATATTTGGTCAGCAGCGATCATCATGAGTTCGATGTCATAGAAGCGGATGGTGCAGTGCGCCAATATTGGATACGGTAGGCTGGGCCGATCGTGATTCTGGTCTACGCCGGCAGGGATGCCGCCACCAACTCGCGCCCGCCCGTGAGCGGATAAGCCTGGCCGGTGATGAAGCTGGCTTCCGGCGAAGCCAGATAGGCCACCAAGCTGGCCACATCCTCCGGCAGCCCCATGCGCCCCACTGGGATCTGGGCTACGGCCTCGGCGTAGACCTGCTCGTAGGGGCGGCTGCGCACCAGCGATTCGATCTGGAGGCCCCACTGCTTGAAGGCGGTGTCGATGTCGCCGGGCAGGATGGCGTTGACGGTGATGCCAAACGGCGCCACTTCCTGGGCCAGCGACTGCGTCAGGGCGATGACGGCGGCCTTGCTGGCGGCATAGGCCGCGAGATAGGGTTTGGGTCGGATGGCGGCCAGCGACGACATATTGACGATGCGCCCCGACTTGCTGCTTCTGATCAGGGCCGGGATGGCGGCCTGGCAGCAGAGAAAGACGCCGGTGGCGTTGATGTCCAGCGTCCGGCGCCAGGCCGCTTCCTGCATCTGGGCGACGGGGGCCGGGCCGAGGGCCACGCCGGCGTTGTTCACCAGGATGTCGAGCCGCCCGAAGGCCCGCAGGGTCTCGGCGACCATGCTTTCGACCTCGGCGCGGGCGGTGACATCGCCGCGCAAGGCCAGCGCCCGCACCCCCAGGCCGGCGATCTCTTCGGCCAGCGTCTGCAATTCCTCCCACTGCCCGCCGCCAGGGCTGGCGACGCCGCTCATCGGCGCCGCACAGAGGTCGGAGACGACGACCTGCGCGCCCGCACCCGCCAGCCGCCGCGCCACCGCCGCGCCAATGCCGCCGCGCCGCCCGGCGCCCGTAATGAGTGCGACTTTGCCTTCGAGATGTTGCATGGTTCCTCCTATACGAAGTGCGACGCACCAGCAAGTGCGACGCACCTGCCAGGTGCGTCGCACTTCGCTCAATCCGTCGCCCGATAGACCATCGAGCCGAAGACGAGGGCGCCGGGCGGGGCCAGGTTGGCCACTTTGTCCACCATCACCTGCACCAGGGCGGGCTGGCCGGATGCCTCCGCACGTGCGAGGGCCGGCGCCAGGTGCTCGATCTCTGTCACCAGCTCGCCGTGGCAGCCGAAGGCCTGGGCGATGAGGTCGTAGCGGGTGGGGTGATGCTCGGTTTCGATCATCGCCCCCACCTGGGCGAAGAGTTGCGACGAGCGCTCCATCCCCCAGCCCTGGTCGGCGGCGACGATGATGGTGATGGGGAGGTTGTGGCGGCGGGCCGTCTCCAATTCCTGGATGTTGAAGCCCAGGGCGCCAT
Source organism: Caldilineales bacterium (assembly GCA_019695115.1). Lineage (GTDB taxonomy): Bacteria > Chloroflexota > Anaerolineae > J102 > J102 > SSF26. The sequence continues at coordinate 55,295 of JAIBAP010000031.1, forward strand.
CGCCGGTGATGAGGTAGACCGGGCGGTTGGGCATGGCGATCTTGGCGCCGATGGCGTAGGGCAGGCCGGTGCCCAGGTGCCCGAATTTGGCCGTGTAAAGATAGGTGCGCGGCTCGTAGATGGTGTTGTAGTTGGCGCACCACAGGCTGGTATTGCCGCCATCCTGCACGGTGATGGCGTCGCGGGAGAAGAAGGCGCGCACCGCCTGCACCATCTGGCCGGAATTGATGCCTTCGCAGCCGCCGTAGCTCAGGTGTTGCGCCAGCTCCTGCCGCCATTTCGCCGTTGACTTGTCATAACGATCGAAGCCAGCATGGGGTGGGCGAGCGGTGGAGCGGGCGAGAACGGCTTGCGTCAGGGCCGCAAGCACTGCGCCTGCGTCGCCAACGATGCCGAGATCGACCGGGTGGTTGGCCCCGATGGCAGTGGGATCGGCGTCCACCTGGATGAAGGTCTGGGTTTTCGCGTCGCCCCAAAGGGGAGCGCGGCCCCATCCATCCAGCTCGCCCAGCCGTGCGCCCACAGCCAACACCACATCGGCTTCGCCCCGGGCAGCCTCCAAAGCCTCGCGGTTGAGGAGGTGGAGATACTGGCGATGGTCTTCGGGCACGGCCCCGCGCGCGGCCAGGGTGGTGGTCATGGCCGCGCCCAGGTGTTCGCCCAAGGCCACGAACTCGCCCGCCGCGCCCGCCCACAGCACACCGCTGCCGGCATGGAGCAGGGGGCGCTCGGCTGCCATGAGCATCTCGGCGGCCTGAGCGATCTTGGCCGGGTCGCCCGCGCCCAGGTCGCTCACCCGATAGCGGTCGGGCGGCCAGATGTCGATTTCGTCGTCGGCGATTGTCGCCCGCATCAGGTCTTCGGGGATTTCGATGTAGACCGGGCCGGGCCGGCCGCTGAGCGCAGTGCGGAAGGCCGCCCGCATCAGTTCGGGCAGGCGGCGAAGGTCGCGCAGCCCCGCCCGCCATTTCGTTACCGGGCGGTAGAGGTCGAGCAGGTCGAGCACCTGGAAAGCGCCGCCGCGGTCGGGGTAGATGATGTTGCGCCGGCGCTGGCCGCTGAGGACGATGAGCGGGCTGCCCTCGGCATAGGCCACGGCCACGCCCGAAACCATGTTGGCTGCGCCCGGCCCGATGCCGCCGATGACGATGCCCGGCTCGCCGCGCACCCGCGCCCAGGCCTCGGCCATGTGGGCGGCGGCGGCCTCGTGTCGCGGGCAGATGTAGCCGATCTCGTAGTCCTTCAGTTTCGCCAGCCAGGCGTTGAAGCTGCCATCCAACACGCCGAAGATCATCTCGGCGCCTTCAGCTTTCAGGCATTTGAGGAGGAGTTCGCCTCCGGTGATGGTAGTCATGGGGTAGATAAGTTGAGAAGTAGAGAAGTAGAGAGGTAGACAAGTAGAAAGGTAGGATAGTAGGCAAGTGGACAAGTAGGCTAGTAGACAAGGTAGATGTTCATTAATTGCCACCTGCGACCTGCCATCCTTCGTTTCACTCAGGACAAGCTCTGCCATCCTTCGTTTCACTCAGGACAAGCTCTGCGACCTGCCACCCTTACGCGCTTACGGCTGTTCGAGAGGCCAAACGCGCCTTTTTCTCGTTGACGATCAGGAGTAAGAGCAGGCCGATCAGGAGGAAGACGCCGATGGCGAGGATGGCCAGGCGCAGGCCTTGCTGTTCGGCCGGGCCGACGGCAACGCCGCGAGCCTCGTACCACTGCGCGGCTTCGGCGGCCAGCACCCCGAAGATGGCGGGACCAATCCAGAAGGAGAGGCGACCGACCAGGGTGAAGAAGCCGAAGAACTCAGCCGTCTGTTTGGGCGGGGCAAAGAGGCCTACAGTCGTGCGGCTGACGGATTGGATGCCAGCCATGGCGATGCCGGCCCCGGCGCCGATGAGGAAGAAGGCGACTTGGGTGCGGCTGACATAGAGGGCGGCGACGATGCCAATCATCAGCACCAGAGAGGCGATCAAGCTCGGTTTGGCACCCAACCGTTGCACCAGCAGCCCGAAAGCGTAGGCGCCGGCCACATTGGCGATCTGAACGATGATGGCGAAGATGATGATGCCTTCCTGTTTCATGCCATAGAGCGTGGCGCCAATGATGGCGGCGAACTCAAGGGCGATGGCGACGCCGCAGCCATAGACCAGGAAGGCGAGCATAAACCTGCTCATTTCGCGGTAGTGGCCGGCTGTGCCGATGGTGTGCGCCACCTGTTTCACGGCCATGCTGAAATAGTTCTGGCCTTTGGGCAGAGGTCGTGCCTGGCGTTTTTCTTGCAGCCAGAGGGCGAGGGGGGCGGCGGCCACAGCCCAGAACACGGCCGTGATCACCATCGACAGCCGGATGATGAAATCGCCCTTGATCAGCAGGACGAGTGGGAGGATGATCAGCAGGGCGATGACGCCGCCCGCCGACCCCACCGCCCAGCCGATGCCGGAGATCTTGCCCATATCGTCATCGCCAGCCACTTCGGGCAGGAAGGCGTCGTAGAAAAGCTGGCCGGAGCGATAGCCGATCTCGGCCAGGATGAAGAACAGCATGCCCATGGCGATGTCGCCTTTCTGGACAAAGAAAAGCAAGCCGGTGAACACCACTGCTACCACCGTGAAGGCCAGCAGGAAACGTTTTTTGGCGCCGGAATAGTCGGCCAACGCACCCAACACCGGGGCGATGAAGGCGACGATGAACAGGGCGATGCCGATAGACAGCCCCCACAGCCGCGTGCCTTCGGCGCCGCCCACCACCACTTGCTTGAAATAGGCCGAGAAGACCGCCAGATAGACCACGGAAGCGAAGGCGGAGTTGCCGAAATCGTACAGATACCAGGCCCAGCGTTGGCGCCGGATGGATGGAGTTGCCGTCATCGTTGACCTCCTTGCAAGCAGAGCGCCGGTGATGGCGCAGGGCGTAATTTGTCTTCCGATTCTACACCATCTTCTCCCCTGCCTGTCAATTGTGACCCCCACCAGGAATGTGCTCCTCGGACTGACTTGAGTTTACGTCTCGGCCAGCACGATCTCGACCCCGCGCTTGCCCAGCTCCAGGCGGGTGCTGGCCGGCAGGGCGTTGTCGGTGATCAGTTTGTCGATGGTTTCGACCGGCCCGACCGGGGCGACGGAGTCGGCGTCGAATTTGCTGTGGTCGGCCAGGAGGATGACCTGGCGGGCGGCCTGGATCATCGCCTTCTTCACGGCCACCTCGGCCAGGTCGGGGTGCGAGAGGCCGAAGTCGAGCGAGATGCCGGTGGTGGTCAGAAAGAGTTTGTCGGCGCGCAGGTCGCGAAGCGTGGCTTCGGCGGTGGGGCCGATCAGCGCCTGCCGGCCTGAACGTAAAAGCCCGCCGGTCGAGATCAGGGTGATGCCGGGGTTCTGGCGCAGCCGGTCGAAGACGGCGACCGAGTTGGTGATGGCGGTGACGCCCTTGTGTTCGCCCAGCGCCTCGGCCAGGAAGCCTGTGACCTCGCCATCGTCGATCAGGAGGACATCGCCCGGTTGCACCATGGTCGCCGCCTTCGCAGCGATGGCGCGTTTGCGCAGCGAGACTTCTTCTTGCAGGCTCTCGGCGGCATCGACGATCTCAAGCTCGATCTGCCGGGCGGCGGCATATTGGCTCATGGCCGCGGCCAGGTTGCGGTACCATTCGTGCTCGCTGAAGGGGACGAGGAAGGCGATGCGGCGGGGCGAGGGATGGTCGGGTTCGGCCCTGATCGGCAGGGGGATGGCGAGACGGTGGCTGAGGGTCTCCCAGCGGATGCGCCATCCCCCGGCCGCGCGGGTGTAGAAATCGGGCAGGGTGGCGGCGGTGAGGATGGCATGCGGGGTGATGAGATGGTCGGGCAGAGGCTGGCGGGCATGGGCCAGGCTGGCCGCCTCGACGCACACCGGCCCCACGATCTCAGGGAACATCGCCACCCCGGCCTTGCAGTAGCGGCCCGCCATCAACGCCTCCTTGAGGGTGTCGCCTTCCAGCCCAAAGGTGAGCACCAACATGCGGTCGGTGGGGACGCCCGCCTCCTCGCAAGCTCCGATAGCTCCGGCGGCGGTGGTGTCGTTGATGGCGAAGATGATGTCGATCGTGGGATGCACGGCCAGAGCGTCGCGGGTCAGTTGCCAGGCCGTGTTGAAGTGGGCCTGAGCGTCGATGCTCAGCGCCACCTGTGCTTCGGGGATGACTGCGCGCAGCCCGTCGATGAAACCCTGGCTACGGGCATGGGTGTTGCTAAGATGGTGGGTGAGGTCGAGGACGCGGGCGACGCCGCCCAGGTGGGCGCGGGCATAGTCTCCGGCCCACTGCCCCAGGTCGTGGGCGGCGCGGTGGTTGTCGACGGCGACAAGGGTTTGGGCGCCCTTCATGCCCAGGGATTCGGCGATGATGGGGATGTGGTGGCTGGCCGAGCGGTCGAGCAGCACCCGCTCGAGGTTAGGGGTGATGGGCGGGGCGATGAGGGCATCGTAGCGGCCGGCCAGGAAGCCGTTGGCTTTGACGCCGGCAGCGTCAGCCAGCGACGATGGCGCGCCGGAGATTGCCGCCGGCGCTGGGGCGGCGGCGCCGCCATAGGCGCGCTGCAATCGGCCCTGGTCGTGCAGCGCCTGCAGGTCGCGGCGGATGGTCACTTCTGAGACCCGGCAGAGCTGGCTCAGATCGTTGACCGAGACGAACGTCCGTCGTTCGACCACGGCCGTGATCAGGCGCCATCGTTCAGCGGTTGTCATCGTTCTGTCCTGAGAGGAAATGTTCGAAGTCGAAAGTGCTGGCCCGATTCTAGCACCTTGCCGCCGCAGAAGTCAAGGATCGGCGGTCGAAACGGTTTCGATTTCGCTCACTGTTCTTGACATGATCGCCTGTGATGCGCTAAGATGAAAGCCAGGGTGGGCGTTGCCATTTATGCCGTGCATCCGCCCGCCTGGGGTCGGAAGTGCGATGACAATCTTCCCCCTATTGCCCGGCGGCGTTCTCCTTGCGTCGTCCCATCGTTCTTCCGGCCCCACACCATTCTTCCCTTCGCCCCTCGCGATGTCAAGGATTCGGATCGACCTCAGCGGAAGGGTCGCCTTCATCACCGGCGGCGGCAGCGGCATCGGGCGGGGATTGGCCTTGCAGATGGCGCGAGATGGGGCGGCGGTGGCGGTGACCGATCTGGATGCAGCCGCGGCTGCGGCAGTGGCCAGCGAGATCGTGGCGATCGGCGGGAGCGCCATCAGCTGTCGGGTGGACGTGCGCTGCCCGGAGGAGATCGAGGCGGCAGTGGCAGCGACGCAGGCTGAGTTTGGCCCGGTCGATTTCCTGTTTGCCAACGCCGGTGTGCTCGGCCCGGCCGACTATCTTGCCATCACGCCGTACGATTGGGATCTGTCGCTCGATGTGAATGTGAAGGGCGTGGCCCTGACCTGCCGGGCGGTCGTGCCGGGGATGATGGCGCGGCGGCAGGGACGCATCCTGATCACGGCCTCGTACAATGGTGTGCGGGCGGGGGCGCATGTCATCCCCTACCGCGTGAGCAAAGCCGCCATCCTCATGTATACCCGCTGCCTGGCGCTGGTGCTGGCCCCGTATGGCGTCACCGTCAATGCCATCTGCCCCGGCGTCACCCTCACCCCGATGCAGCTCGACTATGCCGCCCGCACCGCCGCCGAACGCGGCGTCTCGCTCGATGACTACCTGGCCGAGCGCAGCGCCCACATCCCCATGCACGAATTCACCACCATCGACGACCTCACCGGCCTGGCTCAGTTCCTGGTCTCGGACAGCGCCCGGCTGATCACCGGCCAGGCCATCGCCCCGGATGGCGGGGTAATGATGTCGTCGTGAGTTGTTTTGCCACGAATTTTACGAATTTTCACGAAGTCTTGATTCGATTTCTTTCTACCACTCCGTTCTGATGACAATGCTACACGTCATAGAAGAGTCTTTTTGACTCTTGCTCATTTTCGTGTGAATTCGTCCAATTCGTGGCAACAACGTAGTTCGGTTTCACGAGAAATGCTATGCCGACCAACCATCGCCAACGCGTCCTCGCCGCCTTCGACCACCAGGAGCCTGATCGGGTTCCCATCGACCTGATGGGCAACGCCACCATGCTCCTGGACGAGACCTATTTCCGGCTGCGCGACCACCTGGGCCTGGCGCCCATCCCGCCCGTACGATCTGGCACCACGGCCAACTATTACGACGAGCGCATCCTCGACTACTTCGACATCGACTTCCGCCGCCTTTTCCTCAAGAAGGGGCCGCAGAACAAGGCTGTCGAGTTGGAGGATGGCACCATCGTCGATTTCTGGGGCATCGGCTACCAGAAGGCCGGGCTGTGGGTGCACACCACGCGCAGCCCGCTGCACGGGGCGACGACGGTGGCCGAGGTGGAGAACCATGCCTGGCCCAGGCCGGAGGAGGTGTTCTCGGCGGCGGGGCTGGCCGACGAGGCCAGGCGGCTGTACGAGCAGACCGATTTCGCCCTCGTCGCCCGCAACCCCCTCACCTACGGCTTCCTCGACCGTGGCTGCCAGCTCATGGAGATGCCGGAATTCCTGATGAACATGGTCACGCGGCCGCTGGTGGCCGAGGCCATCATCGCCCACCTGTTGGAGATCTACAAGGGCATCTACGGCCTGTTTCTCGATGCGGTGGGGCCGTACGTGCAGATGGTCGAGGTGGGCGACGACCTGGGGGCGCAGCAGAACCCGCTCGTTTCGCCCAAGATGTATCGCCAGTTCATCAAACCGGCGCAAAAGGAGCTGTACGCCCTCATCCACGAGAAAGCCCCGCACGCCCGGCTGTTCCACCACACCGACGGCGCCGTCTTCGACCTGATCCCCGACCTGATCGAGGCCGGCGTCGAGGTGCTCAACCCCACGCAGACCTCGGCCAAAGGTATGGCCGGTGAGCGTCTGAAAGCGGCTTACGGCTCGCAACTGACCTTTCACGGCACGGTCGAAGGCATCGAAGGTGATGTGAGCGTGGACGAGGTCGTGGCCGAGGTCAAGCGCCGCATCGATGTCTTCGCCCCCGGCGGCGGTTTCGTGCTCGCCTCGTGCAATCATCTGATCGATGTCAAGCCTGAAAACATCATCGCGCTGTTCGAGACGGCGCGGGAGTATGGTAGATCGGTAGATCGGTAGACCGGTAGACCAGGACACCACGAGACCAAGTGCACCGGTGTGCCGATGTGCCGGTGTACCGGTCTCCCGGTCTCCCGGTCTCCCGGTGTACCGGTCTCCCGGTCTCCCGGCTTACAGGTCTCCCGGTCTCCCGGCTTACAGGTCTACCCACTGCAAACGGAGCCACCTATGCCACCCCAAACCATCCGCCCCAAAGTAGGCATCGTCAGCTTCACCGACGGCCGGGACAGCTTTTTCGATGGGCCGCGCGAGCAGGACTTGCGGGCGCGGCATGGCGAATTGGCCCGGATTCTGAGCGAGCACGGTTGCGAGGTCGTCGACCCCATGGCCGAGCTGCGACCCGACCCCGAGGGCTGGTTTGGCGTGCGCCGCTACAACGAGGCCGCAGCCTGCGCCCGTTATCTACTGGCGCATGGGGCCGAGTGCATGGTGTTGTGCTCGCACTTCTGGACGCCGCCCATGGTCGTAATCGATGTCGTGCGCGAGGCCAATCTGCCGGTGATGTTGTATACCGATGACGACCCCCTGATGCCCGGCACCGTCAGCATCAGCGCCGTGGGGGCCAGTCTGCTGGAGTCGGGCGTGAACCAGCACGCCATCCAGCACGAGCGGCTGCGCGGCCATCCCGAACGGATGTTGCCGTGGATTCGCGGCGTGGCGGCTGTAGCCCGCATGCGCAAGAGCGCGGTCATGTTGTGGGGCGGCACCTATTCGCTGCACATGGAGCACTTGCAGGACGACATCCCGGCGCTCAAGCGGCTGATGATCCGCGACATCCTCAACGAGGACGAATACGCGCTCATCCGCCGGGCAGAGGCCATCCTACGGGATCAGCCGGAGCGGGTCGAGCATTTCCTGGGCTGGCTGAATGGCAACGGCGCCATCGTGATCTACGACGATGTCAGCGCCACCCCGCGGCATTTCCGCGTGCAGGTCGCCTATTATCTGGCGGCTCGCGACCGGCTGCACGAGTTGGAGAGCGAAAACATCATCGGCGTCTCCATCCGCTGCCAGCCGGCGCTGTCGGTCGAATACGGCATCGTCGGCTGCACCCTGCCCGCTTTCCTGCCCTTCGGCGCCGACGACCTCGGCCCCAAGCCCATTTTCTCCACCGTCTGCGAGGGCGACATCAAGGGCCTGATGACCTCGGTGCTGCTGCAACAGTTGCGCCCGGATGTCGGCCCCATCTTCGGCGACCTGAAATATGTGGGCGAGGATTTCTTCGCCATCTCGAATTGCGGCGCTGCCTCGGTGTGGTGGGCGGGCAAGAGCAACGACCCGGCCCAATCGCTGCCCAACGTGACCATCCGCGCCAATGTCGATGGTTTCACCGGCGCTGCGGTCGGGTTCCTGGGCAAGGCCGGGCCAGTGACCACCGCCCGTCTGGGGCGGGTGAAGGGCAAGTACGTCATGCACCTGGGCGTGGGCGAATCGGTGGCGGTGGAGGGAGCGGTCAAGGACAAGGTCATGCGCTTTTTTGGGCAGATGTGGCCGAATGTGTACATCCGCCTGGGCACAGACCCCGACCTGCTCTTCCGCGTCGCCACCTCCAATCACCCCGTCGCCACCGACGGCGATGTGGCGCAAGAAGTGACCTACGCCTGCCGCCAACTCGGCATCCCCATCGTCCGCCTCGACTCGAACGATTCGATGCGCGACTATCTCGATCAGCTTGCTGCTGGCAGTCGTGAAGCGTGATGCGTGATGCGTGTTCCGTGATCCCTGCGTCCCTGCGTCTCTCCATCCCTGCGTCTCCCCATCGCCCCTCCCTGCGTCCCCCCTCCCTATGAACTCGATCGAACGCGTACAAACCGTGCTGCGCGGCGGCATCCCCGACCGTGTGCCGGTCGATCTGCATAATTTCATGATGACGGCGCAGGCTTTCGGCATGCCGTTCCCTGAATTCTTCAAGAATGGCGAGGCCATGGCCGAGGCGCAAATCCGGGCCTGGAAAGAGTTCGGGCACGATGTGCTGCTGCTCGAAAACGGTACGGCGGCGCTGGCGTTGGCTTGCGGCTGCGGCGTCGAGTATTTCGACGAGAGCGCGCCGGTGTCGTTCACGCCCGCCATCGCCAGCCTCGACGACCTCGATCAACTGCGCATGCCCGATCCCTACCGCGACGCCGACTTGCCGGAATTGCTGAAGACCACGCGCATCGTCGTGCAGGAGATCGGCGACCGGGCCTTCATCATGGGCCGGGCCGACCAGGGGCCGTTCTCGCTGGCGGCGATGATCCTGGGCATGGACAAGTTCCTCTACGAGCTGGCCGTGCGCAAGAACCTGGATGCCATCCATCGTCTGCTCGAATTCGCGCTCGAAGCCAGTTATCGCTATTGCGTGGCGCAGATGGAGCAGGGCGCGCGCATGACGTCGATCGGCGAGTCGCTGGCCGGGCCGGATGTATGCTCGCCCAAGATCTACAAAGCCTTCGAGTGGCCGTATGCACAGCGCCTGGTCGCCCGCCTGGCTGAGAAGAACATCCCACTGGCCTACCACATCTGCGGCAACGCCACCCGCATCGCCGGCGACATGGCCGACACCGGGGCGGCGGTGCTGGAACTGGACTACAAATGCGACCTGCCCAAGATCAAAGAGGCGACGCGCGGCAAATCGACGATTCTGGGCGTGCTCGATCCGAGCGGCGTCATGGCCCTGGGTTCGGCGGAGCTTGTGCGCGAGAAGGCGCGCGAGGAACTGGAGATTCTGGCCCCCGGCGGCGGTCTCATCCTCGGCCCCGGCTGCGCCCTGCCCCCCACCACCCCGCCCGAAAACATCCACGCCCTGATCGAGACCGCCCATCGCTTCGGTCGCTACATGCCCGATGGCCGGCTGGTGTAGCTTGTTTCGGACACGGATCGAACGGATGAACACGGATTTCCTTCTCTACTGATCGCATCAATCAAGACAAATTCGTGTAAATCAGATCTTATCCAGGGCTTTCCGGTTCTCATATCCACTGAGTCGTAAAGCGTCAGAGTGCTAATTATGTCATGCTGAGTGAAACGAAGCATCTGCGGGTCGATCACACAAGGTTGTTGCAGAGGAATTCCAGCGAAGCATCTCGCGTGGGCCATCCAAATCTCATGAATTGTATGATGCCTTTCCGTTAGTGCTGACCTAAGACGCGCGAGAACCTGTCCTGAGCGTAGCGAATGGATGCTTCACTGGTATGGTCTTCACCATGTAAGTTGGCCGATTGACCCGCTCAGCATGACACACTATCGAGGAGTTCTCTTGCATCAAATGAGAAACGGAAAGCCCCGATCTTATCCGTGTCCAAAGAAAAAGTAACTATGTTGAAAGATGAACTCCTGTCGTATCGAGCGATATTCGAGCACGAACTGAAGAACGACATCCTGGCCTATTGGCTGAAGTATGCCGTCGAGCCGGAGGGCGACGGCTTTTTCGGCGCCGTGGACCTGGACAAACGGCCCGTGCCCAGTGCTCCCAAATCCTGCGTGCTCAACGCTCGCATCTTGTGGACGTTCGCCGCCGCCGCCCGCATGTATGCCAACGCCGAATACCGCACGATGGCCAAGCGCGCGTATCGAGTCGTGACCACGCGTTTCTTCGACCGCGAGTGCGGCGGCTTCTTCGTGGAACTCGGGCCCGATAATAGCGTGGCCAACGCCATCAAACACACCTACGCCCAGGCCTTCGCCATCTACGCGCTATGCAAATACTACGAACTCCATCCCGCCGCCGATGTGCTGGCGCTGATCCGCGAGTGCTTCGCCGTCTTCGAGGAGAAGACCAAAGATCGGGGGCGGCTGGGCTACCGCGAGGCCTTCACCCGCGACTGGCAGCCGCTGGCCGAGAACCGCATGGCCGACCAGAACGAGCCGAAGTCGATGAACACACATTTGCACGTGCTGGAAGCGTATGCGGCGCTGTACGCTGTCTGGCAAGACGACCTGGTGCGCCGGCGACTGCGCGAGCTACTGCTCATCTTCCTCGACTATATCATCCGCCCCAGCGGACACCTGGGCATCTTCTTCGACGATGACTTCCGCGAGACCGAGCCGTCGCGCGGCATCTGCTCGTTCGGGCACGATGTCGAGGCGTCGTGGCTGCTGTGGGAAGCCGCCGAAATCCTGGGCGATGCCGATATCCTCGCCCGCATGCGCCCGGTTTCGGTGCAGATGTTGGAGGCAGTCGAGCGCGTGGGCCTGGACAAAGACGGCGGCATGTTCCTGGAATCGACGCACTTCGGCAGCCATGTGCGCACCAACAAGCACTGGTGGGTGCAGGCCGAGACGCTGGTCGGGTTCATGAATGGCTTCGAGCTGACCGGCGACGCTCGCTTCTGGGAGGATGTGAAGCTGAGCTGGGGTTTCATCGACCGGCATGTCATTGACCACGAGCGCGGGGAATGGTTCACGAAGGTCAACCGCCTGGGCCAGCCCTTTCTGACCGAGCCGCCCGACGATCCTTCGCCCTACTATCGCAACGACTGGAAGATCGACCCCTGGAAATGCCCTTATCACAACGGCCGCGCTTGCATGGAGTTGATCCGGCGCATCGATCGTTGTATCTGATGCGGACAAACAGCAAACACAAAGGCTCAAAGAACACGAAGAAGACACAAAGATTATGTGATTTGCAAGATAGGAGATTCTTCGCTGGAAGTTCGCTACAACAAACTCACGTGATTGACCCGCTGCTTAGAAACTCCTGAAATCGAGATGCTTCACTGGCTGATCACCGCAACAACTTTGTGTGATCGACCCGTTGCTTAGAAACTCCCGAAATCGAGATGCTTCACTGGCTGATCACCGCAACAACTTTGTGTGATCGACCCGTTCAGCATGACACGACAAGGAGTTTCTTGCTCGGGCGACATGCCGCCGCGGGGCATGGATGACTCAGAATGACAAAATAACCGCACATAATACGCAATCTCAAATCTCCAATCTCCAATAACCAATAACTTTAGTTTCCGGTAACTCGGTGACGAGTTGAAGCGCCGCGATTTCGGTATTGCGGTTCTGAACCTTACAAAAGCGATAGAAAAGGATGAGGAATGAGGTCAGGGATGCCGTTTACGA